>JAZRZD010000001.1:0-36932 GCA_045601085.1 Bacilli bacterium
TTTAAGTAATCACTTCTTATACTCATCCATTTGTCTCCATTCATTTGTATGAGACCTCCTTTGGATTGAGGATATTCCAAAGTCATCTCAATTACAATTTTTGAGCGTGAAATAATTACATTTTATCCGCGTGATTAACATCTATTAAATATTGATTTAGCACGTAGAAATCTTGTTGATTCAATTTATAAACAATCAATTCTTGAAGGAGTAGCAACAACATATTCAGACACTGAGACAATTGTGAACGAAGGTAAAGTTCATGATATGTCTACGCTTGATGTTCAAAAAATCGTTAATTTAAAACACGCTTGGGAATTTATTATGGATTATGATGTGGAATGTTACCCTACTAGCTACGCTTTATTGTGCCAAATCAATGGTTTAGTAGAAGAAGCAATATCTTATAATGCTGGAAAAATTAGATCCACTCCAGTAACAATTGGGGGTTCCTCATATATTCCTCCAATTCCATTTGAATATAAAGTAAAAGAAGATATTGAGACAATTATTAATAGTGCAGAGGACGACGATATAACTAAAGCAGCTAAGTTAGTTGCTTATACAATGAAGACACAAACTTTTATTGATGGAAATAAGAGAACTGCTGTTATTTTTGGAAATCACTATCTAATTAGCCATGGAGCTGGCTTAATGGTAGTGCCTGTTGAAAAAATAGAAAAATATAAAACATTACTTTTAGATTACTATGAAGATAGGTCTGAGGAACTGATTGAGTTCTTCATAAAAGAATGTTTTATTCCTTTGAGATAATTATCATTTATGATAATTATCAATTTTGATAATCCTTTGATGTGAATTAGCATAGTATATACTATGTATATTCTTCTTCTATTGAATACAGAAATAACAAAAATAAGCGATCGAAACAAAATGGATCGCTTTTATCTTGAATATACAGTTAAAAGTTGTCCAATTTTTCTATTAAAAGGAAATTTTCTTATATCTAAATCAATGATATGCGGTTATTTGATTAGGATAATTTTCTAAAAAATGTATGAAGCAAAATCCGCAAAATTGTTACACATTTGTATTAAAAATGACACAAAATTTCGACTCATTGTTAATATCAATTTTTATAGTTTTTTGAGAGTGATAAGCCAGTTTGAATAAAAAAAGTATTTGCTTAATTTTTCCTTTTATTATTTAATAAATTTATAAATATATACTTTTATAATTTACGATGCTCATTTTGTTTTAATTTTTTATAAAATGAAAACACAAAAGAATTAAAGGTGATATTTAATCGATAAGATACAAACATAAGGAGGTATCGATTATATGAAAAAGAAAGGTTTAGTAATTTCTCTTGTAGGAGTTATGGTTGCTGCTTCTTCATCTGCATTATTATTCTTAAATCAAAACGCTGGAGCTTATGCTTTCGCTGATGCAGATTGTGATGGTTTCCATTATTCAGAAGTAACTCCAACTTACGATACAGATGGTCATAGAGAATATTGGATTTGTTGTAAACACGCTAATGAAATTTTCTTTACAGAACCAGAAACAGGACACTGGGAAGATCACACTGATGAACAAATGATTGGTGGATTTGATAAAACACATCCAGCATATTTACCAGCATGGAATGCAACTGATTATGTTAGAACAACTTCCACGGTGAACGAAAACAATGGCCGTTATATTAATGAAAAATTTACAATTAACGCTTCTGGAAATATTCCTAAATATGAACATACACG
Source organism: Bacilli bacterium (assembly GCA_045601085.1). GTDB lineage: Bacteria > Bacillota_I > Bacilli_A > RFN20 > CAG-826 > JAZRZD01. Next base: position 1,725 of record JAZRZD010000001.1, read on the forward strand.
AGAAAAAATTGAATATGGATGTGTTACAGTGGCAGATTATTCTTCTGGTGGATCCAAGCCTGTAGAAACATGTTATTCTCCAGAAATGTTTAATAAAACATTCGAAGGCATTGAACTAAATGTTGATACATCTAAGAAAACCGTTGTTTTAAATGTTACGCAATCTGGAGGATACACTTTTGATAAATGTTGTTTAACTTTCCCTAGCAGTCAAGTACATACGCTCACAATTAAAGGGGAGCCATTAACAATTAACGCGGCTCAAGGATGCACTAATGATGGACTTTCATTCTGGTGTAGTTCTAAGATTGGTTCTATGTGTACTGCAGTTATTGATACAGATGTTACTGTTACTTGTGCTGGCACTGGATCTTCTAAGTCGGCTGTAAATGAATCTATTCTTACAATTAATTCTGGCGCTTCATTAACTGTTAGTGGTTTTGCAAATGGTACACAAACATGTTATTCTTCAATTACTGTTAATGGGTTACTTGATGTTACAGCTAATACATGCGCTTTCTACTCAAGTAATAACTCTGGAACAAATAGGACGATTGTTGTTGCTAGTGAGTCTGGCATTCAGGCAGATGGTAATTATATGGGCAAAGGCGGAACATTAACATTCTCTAGAAACAATAATGTTGTTGTTGGATACTCTTTATACAAACATGTAGTTATCGGCCCATCAATAACTGAATAAGTTGATTTAAAGGTTAGCTATTAAATTTGCGATTTAAAAATTTTAAAGGTAGTCGCTTGACTACCTTTTTTATTTGATTAAATCAATACATAATTTCATATTATTTAAAACTTTTATAACTTGTATAATATTAGGTTCTAATTTTTAATATAAAAATATTTGCCTATTTCCCCTTTTTATTATTAAATAAAAGCAAGATCTTTATTTTATAAGACTAAAAGGGGTATTATCTATGAAAAAGAAAGGATTAATAATTTCCATATTTGGAAGCTGTATTGTAGCCTGTTCATCAGCGTTACTTTTTATGAATCAAAACTCAGGAATGTACGCATTCGCTAGTGATGATTGTGAAGGTAACCATTACGCTGAACTTGCTCCTACATTTGATAACCCTGGTCATAGAGAATACTGGATTTGCTGTAAACATGGTGAAGTTTCCTTAACTAAACCTGATGTAGGCACATTTAATGATCAATCTGATGATAAGATGATTGGTGGTGTAGATACACACAACCCTGCATATTTGCCTGCTTTAAATACAACTGATTATACTGTAAATAGCACTTCTTCTAGTGGTAAATTAACTGAAAAATGGACCAAATCAAGCAGTGTTGGCCCTGATTATGTCTTAACTAAAACTTATGATTATGGAGCTATTACAATTAAGGATTACTCAAGTGGTAAGGAAGTTGTAAATTCATATTCATACAATACTTTTAATGATGCATTTGAAGGAATTGAACTTAGTGTTGATACTTCTACTTCAACAATGACATTTGATGTCACGAAAGAAGGTGGGTATACTTTTGAAAACGTTTTAATTGATATTCCAAGCTGCACAACAAATAAATGTATATTTACTGGAGAACCATTGACTGTTATTGCTCCAGATGGTGATAAAGGAGATGGAATTTCATTCTCTTGTAGTGCAACGACTAGTCCAAAGAATCTTATGGCTACTGCTGAAATAAGTAATCATTTATCAATTATTTACCCATCTACACATACAAAGGCATCATCAAAGAGCGGTTTGAAAGAAAGCTTCCTTACAATTAATGAAGGTGCATCTTTAACAATTGATGGTTACGCTAATGGTATTTGGGCATGTTATACCCCAATAACTGTTAATGGAACATTGGACGTGACAGCATCTACGCAAGCAGTTACTTCTTCAAGCTCTTCCAAAAATAGAATAATAAATGTTCCTGATGAGCATGATGTGTTCTTTAATGGTTCATTTGTTAGAACTGGAGGGAACTCAAGCACTGATGAAATAAAAACTGGTGGCGTTAAAAAAATCAAAATTGCTCCTACAACAGGTCCACATCATACTGTACACACTTGGGCAGAATCCTGGTCATTTGATGAATCTCAACACTGGTATGCTTGTACAGAGGCAACATGTGAAGAAGTATCTGATAAGGCAGCACATACTTTTGAATGGATTACTGATTTAGACCCAACATTCGAGGCTAAAGGTAGTAAACACGAGGAATGTACAATTTGTGGATATGCAAAAGATCCAGTAGAAATTAATGAATTAGAACACTCATATTCTACTGAATGGTCATCTAATGATGAACAACACTGGCATTCATGCACTGATACCGGATATAGTGGAATTGAACACGGAACCGATATTACAGATCACACATTTGAAGATAGTGCAGCTGTTGATCCAACTTATACAAGTGTTGGACATACCGCAAGCAAAACTTGTACCGTTTGTGGCAAGGTCCTAGATGGATACGAAATCCCTATGTTAAATGAAACCAATTATACTAGAGAAATCAAAACCGAAAATTACGGTAAAAAACTTACTGAAACATGGACATTAAAGAACCCATCATCTATTGGAAAAGATTCGTATGTCTTCCCTATTACATATCATTATGCATTTGTAACTGTATCTGATTATTCATCTGGATCAGAAAACACCAAAAACTATACACTTTATGATTTTAATAGTACATTTGAAGGTCTTAATCTTAGCATTAACTCATCAACAAGTCTTGTAACATTAGAAGTTACTAAAACAGGCGGTTATACATTTAATAACACACTTTTATCTTTCAATAGCGACGCTAAAAATACTGTTAAGATTACTGGTGAACCTTTAACAATTAATGCTCCACAAGGATCTAAAGGTATTGCGTTAAATATTAATGGTACAGATAATAGCGGAGCACTTAGTCATTTAATTATCGATACTGATGTATCAGTTATTTATCCAGAATCATGTGGGACTTTAACATCCTATTCTGGTGTTCATGAAGCTCAATTAACAGTTAATTCTGGAGCTTCATTAACAGTTACTGGATTTAATAATGGAATTGAACAATATTATTCAAATGCTATTACTGTTAATGGAGAATTAATTATTGCTGCTAATGGTCCAGCGATCATTTCTACCACATCAAAGGCTAGAACAATTAACATTGCTGAAAATTTAAACCTCTATTTTAATGGCAAATTCGTCCAAAAAGGTGGTTCAACCACAACAACGGCTATTTCTGAAGCAAAAGCTAGAAGAGTTCATATTACACCTGAAACACTTCCAGATGAACCAGAATATGATTACGACTACACAGTTATGCTTTATATGTGTGGGTCAGATCTTGAAGCTGAAAAAGGTAGTTCTTCAAATGGCAATTACGCAACTAAAGACTTAAAAGAAATTCTTTCTGCATCCAAAGCAAACGATGATGTACGTTTCATTGTTGAAACTGGTGGTACTGCAGGTACATGGGGTCTAGAAAGCTCATACTTAGATGGCATGACATCAATTTCTAATACAGCATTACAACGTTGGGAAGTTAGTGGTGGAAAACTTAAGCACATGGCAACACTTGATACTAATTTAATGGCTACCCAATCAAGCTTAGAAGGCTTCCTTAATTGGGGTTTAGATAATTACTCTGCTGAAAGAATGGGTCTTATCTTATGGAACCACGGCGCTGGTGTAAATGGTGTCTGTAGTGATGATAATGCCTCTTCTAGTGATACATTACTTGCACATGAAGTATATGGTGCTGTTGGTAATGCTTTAGCAGACCATGGACGTGATAAATTTACATGGATTGGTTATGATGCATGTTTAATGGCATGTGCAGATGTTGCTTCTGTTAACGCAGATTATTTTGATTACATGGTTTGTTCTCAAGAAAATGAACCTGCAAGAGGATGGGCTTATGACAAATGGCTCCCATATATTTATAATGATTCTCAAGTTAGTAACTCAGTAGTATTTAGCAATATTGTTTCTTCATATAACGCTCAATTTACAACTACCGAATCAACATTATCATGTTTAGATTTAACAAAATGTGAAACATTTATTGAAGAATTTGAAACTTATTCAAAAGCAATCTTAGCTAAATTCCCAACAACAACAGTTAATTCCACATCTCAAAACTTCTACGCCAATAATATTGGTGCAGCATTTGAAGATTCTGAGCAATTTGGTGTCTCAACTTCTTATGGATCTATTTATGGTCTTGCTGACTTTAAAGATTTCATTACTAACATGGAAACATATTTCCCAACTGTAGATAATACTGCTTTATTAGAAGCTCTTGATGATATGGTTTTATATAACGGTTGTTCAAAATTATATAAATGGACACCTTGTGGATTAAATATCTTTGTTGCTTGGGTAGTAGATACAGATTATCCACTTCAAGCTAAAGCTTATAAGGGTTATAACACTGAAAATGGTACTAAGTTAAAGACTTGGGCAGATATGAACTGTAATTATTCGCCAGTAACCTGGATTTCAAGATCTAAATAAGTTAATAACAAAGAAGGATATATGAAAAGAACAAATCTAATTGTTTTAATTCCACTTTTTGCATTATTAGGAGCATGTGGCGGAGATGTTCAACCAGGTCCACATGAACATAATTGGGCATCAACCTGGACTTCAGATGAAACAGAGCATTGGCACATTTGTACAGGTACTGATTGTGAAGAAATATCTGATAAAAGCTCACATGAATTTGCTTGGGTAGTGGATTTACAACCAACCTTTGAATCAAAAGGCAGTAAACACGAAGAATGTACAGTTTGTGGATACGCTAAAGAATCTGTTGAAATTGATCAATTAGTTCATTCATATTCCTCAAACTGGTCTAGTGATAACTCGCAACATTGGCATTCATGTACAGATGAAGGCTATGAAGATAAAGAATATGGTAGTGATATTAACAATCACTCATTTGACAATGTTGTTATTGTAGAACCTACATATGATACTGCTGGAAGTAAAACACGTGGAACTTGTTCTATCTGTGGAGAAAGCTTTGAAAGCTATGTAATTCCTGCATTAAATGAAATCGATTACACAAGAACATGCACAAATACACATGGTAAAACATTAACTGAAACATGGACTTTAAAGGATCCTTCTTTAATAGGTGAATCTAGTTATGTAGTTACTAAAACATTCAAAAGTGGATTTGTTACTGTTAATGATAAAAGTAGTGGCGCATTTGTAAGAACTGACTACACTCCATATTCATTTAATAAAACATTTGATGGCATTGAGATGTCATTTGATGAAATAAATAAAGAATTAGTAGTCAATGTTACTAAAGAAGGTGGATATACATTCAATGATGCATGTCTCAACTTCCCAAGTGAAGAAGGTAACACAATCACTATTACAGGTGAACCATTAGTGATTAACGCCCCTAATGGAACTACATATGACGGTCTTGGATTTGATGGAAGTACAAACCTCGTATCTGATATGTGTCATGCTGTTATTGATACAGATGTTAGTGTTATTTATTCTGATAGTTACGCTGTAACCACTAAAAGCGGATTAAAAGCAAACTTCTTTAATCTTAACGAAGGCGCTTCATTTACAACATGTGGTTTTAAATATGGCGTTATGGCGCAATATAAATTCACAATTAATGGTTTATTTGATGTTTCTGGTACTGATTTAGCCATGAAATCAAATAATTCTAATAGTAGAACTATTGATTATGGCAAAAATCTAGTTCTTTATTTTGATGATGAATATATTACAAGAGGCGCAGATACTACAACCACTAGTGATATTGCTGCTGCAAATGTTAAACACCTTAATATTGTTCCTGTAGAACCATTACCAGAATCTATATACCCATATGATTATACAATCATGCTTTATATGTGTGGTTCTGACTTAGAAGCTTATGGAAGATCTACTCCTGGTTATGCTACAAAAGATTTAAAAGAAATCTTATCTTCTTCTAGTGAAAATGATGAAGTACGTTTCATTGTTGAAACTGGTGGTGTTTATGGAGACTGGTCACTTAGTTCATCTTATTTAGAAGGTGCTACATTTATTTCTAATACAGCATTACAACGTTGGGAAGTAGATAATGGAAAACTTAAATTAATTGAAACCCTTGATACAAATGAAATGGCTACCCAAGAAAGTTTTGAAAGCTTCCTTAAATGGGGATTAGAAGACTATTCCGCTGAAAAAATGGGTGTTATTTTATGGAACCATGGCGGAGGAATTAATGGTGTTTGTTTTGATGATAACTCCAATGATGGAGATTCATTAGTTGCTCACGAAGTAAATCAAGCAACTGCTAATGCTTTAGAGGCATATGATCGTGATAAATTTACATGGATTGGCTATGATGCCTGTTTAATGGCATGTGCTGATGTTGCAAGTGCTAACTGTGATTATTATGATTACATGATTTGTTCTCAAGAAAATGAGCCATCAAGTGGTTGGGCCTATAATAAATGGGTTCCATCTATCTATAATGATTCTCAAGTCAAAGATTCAGTATTATTTAAAAATATTGTCACTTCTTATAATGAACAATTTACCACACGCGCTTATTCAACATTATCTTGCTTAGATTTAACAAAATGTGATGCTTTTGTAGATGAATTTGAAAACTATTCAAAGGAAATTGTCGCTGAATTCCCTATTGAAAGTGGAAGCGATGCATGTATAGAATTCTTTGCTAATAACATTGGTGCAGCATTTGAAGATTCTGAACAATTTGGTATTGATGATGATGGGTCAACATACGGTCTTGCTGACTTTAAAGATTTCATTACCAACATGGAAACATATTTCCCAACTGTTGATAATACTGCATTATTAGAAGCATTTAATGACATGGTTTTATATAATGGCTGTTCCACAAAATATACATGGACACCATGTGGATTAAATATCTTTGTTGCTTGGATTATTACTGATAGTGAATATCCACTTCAAGCAGAAAAATATAAAGGTTATAACACTGAAAACGGTACTAAATTAAAGACATGGGCAGATATGAACTGTGATTATTCAACAGTGCCTTGGATTTCTACCTCAATATAATATATTTATTTAAGTCTATAAAAGGTCTTTTACCTTCAAATTAGCACTATAAGTAATAATTTTATTGCTTATTTAGATTATTTATAATTAAATAAAATCATAAAACTTATATCTTAGTTTTTTATGTGCTTATTTAATAGTGGATTTTATCCACTGTAATAACATAAACATCTAACATATATAGTTCATAGTTAAGATTTATTATATGAGGTACCAATTATGAAAAAGAAAGGTCTAATTATCTCAATCTTTGGAAGCTGTGTTGTGGCATTTTCTTCCACAATGCTTTTAGCAAACCAAAACGCTGGCATGTATGCATTCGCTAGTGAAGATTGTGAAGGTAATCATTATTCTTTAGTAGAACCTACATTTGATAGTGCAGGTCATAGAGAATATTGGGTTTGTTGTAAACATCAAGAAGTTTATTTTACTAAACCTGAAGTAGGAACTTGGACAGATCACACTGATGACCAAATGATTGGTGGATGTGATGAACATAATGCAGCTTATTTACCTGCTTTAAATACAACTGATTATAAAGTAGGGGGTTCGCTTTCAGGTTCAAACCAAGCAAAAACATTTAATGAAACTTGGACACATTCTGTTTCGGGTGCTTCTGATTATGTTTATGAAACCTCATATACTTATGGATATGTTGCAGTAAAGGATTATTCTGGCAAATCCCTTGTTACAAAATATTATTCATATAAAACATTTAATGATGCTTTTGATGGCATAACATTAAGTGTTGATACTAAAACATCTACAATGACGTTTGAAGTAACAAAAGAAGGCGGATATACATTTGAAAATGTTATTTTAGAAATCACTAGTAATACTAAAAACACTGTTTTGTTTACTGGTGAACCATTAACCATTATTGCTCCTGATGGCAATAAAGGTGACGGACTTGTCGTTACTGGTGCTACTGGCACAGGTTCTATGGCAACTATGATTGTTGATAATGACCTTTCTGTTATTTATCCATCTACATATGCTAGTTGTACAAAAAGCGGTCTTAAAGAAAGTATTGTTACAATTAATGAAGGCGCTTCTTTAACAATTGAAGGATATGACTATGGTATTTGGGCACACTATACACCTATTACTGTTAATGGTACATTAAATATTTCTGCTAAAACACAAGCAATTGAGACAAGCAATAGCAGTAATAGTAGAACAATTGTTGTTCCAGATGATCACGATATATCCTTTAATGGTGCTTTTGTTAGAACTGGCGGAAATAGCAGTACTGCTGAGATTAAAAGCGCATCTGTTAAAACTCTTACAATTGAGCCTACAACAGGTCCACATCATGATACCCATACATGGTCTGAAGACTGGACAAGCGATGCTTCACAACACTGGCACGAATGTACCTTTGATGGTTGTGATGAGGTATCTGATAAGGCTTCACATGAATTTGATTGGGTAATTGATCAACCAGCAACATATGAAGCAAAAGGTAGCAAACACGAAGAATGTACAATTTGTGGATATGCTAAAGATCCTGTTGAAATTGACCAGTTAGTACATTCATATTCTTCTGATTGGTCTAGTGATAATTCACAACACTGGCACTCATGTACAGATGAAGGCTATGAAGACAAAGAATATGGAAGCGATATTGGTGATCACGAATTCGCTGAAGCTACAATTGTAGCTCCAACATACAATACTGCTGGAAGTAAAACACGTGGTACATGTTCTATTTGTGGTGAATCTATTGAAAGTTATGTAATTCCTACATTAAATGAAACCGATTACACGAGAACATGCACAAATACACACGGTAAAACATTAACTGAAACATGGACTTTAAAGAATCCATCCTCAATTGGTGAATCTAGTTATGTCGTTACAAAAACATTTAATAGTGGATTCGTTACTGTTAATGATAAGAGCAGTGGTGCATTCGTAAGAACTGACTATACTCCATACTCATTTAATAAGACATTTGATGGCATTGAGATGTTATTTGATGAAACTAAAAAAGAATTAGTGGTCAATGTTACTAAAGAAGGAGGATATGTCTTTGATGATGCGTGCCTTAATTTCCCAAGCCAAGAAGGCAATACAATCACTATTACAGGCGAACCATTAGTGATTAATGCTCCTAATGGTACCGAATATGACGGTCTTGGTTTTGATGGAAGCACAAACCTCGTATCTGATATGTGTCATGCTGTTATTGATACAGATGTTAGTGTTATCTATTCTGATAGCTATGCTGCAACTAGTAGTAGTGGATTAAAAGCAAACTACTTTAATGTTAATGAGGGTGCTTCATTTACAACATCAGGTTTCAAATATGGTGTTTGGACACAAAAGGATTTCACAATTAATGGATTATTTGATGTCTCTGGCACAGATTTAGCTATGAAGTCGAATAATTCTAACAACAGAACAATCTCATTTGGTAATAATCTCGCTCTTTATTTCGATGATGTTTTTAAAAAGAATGGTCCAGATTCTACATCTACTAGTGACATTAATACTGCAAAAGCAAAACATGTTATGATCGTTCCTTATGAACCAGAACCAGAGCCTGAATTTGATTATAAATATACAGTTATGATGTATATGTCTCCATCAACCTTAGAATATAACGGTGGTGTTCTTGGATATGCTTCTGATGACTTAAAAGAAATTTGCCAAGCTTCAAAAGATAGTGACGATGTACGTTTCATCGTTGAAACTGGTGGTGTTTCTAACAAATGGAATCTTAGTTCATCATATCTAGATGGCGCTACTTCTATCTCAACAAGTGCACTTCAACGTTGGGAAGTTACTGGTGGAAAACTTAAATTAATTGAAACATTAAACACCAATCAAATGTGTACTCAATCAAGCTTTGAAAGCTTCCTTAAATGGGGATTAAAAGATTATTCTGCTGAAAGAATGGGTGTTATCTTATACGGCCACGGTAATGCAATGCTTGGTTGTTTACCAGATGCTAATAATAGCAACAATCAATTATTACAATCTGAAGTTGCAGCTGCAACTAAAAATGCCTTAGAAGCTTACGAACGTGATAAATTTACATGGATTGGCTATGATGCTTGTATTATGGCTGAAGCTGATTTTGCTGCTATTAACTCTCAATATTATGATTACATGATTTGTTCTCAAGAAACTGAGCCAGCTGGTGGTTGGGCTTATAGTTCATGGGTTCCAAAAATTTATAATAATCCTGATATTAGCAACTCCTTAGTCTTTAGTGATATTGTTTCTTCTTATAATGCACAATATACCTCAAGAGCTTCTACATTATCTTGTTTAGATTTAACAAAATGTGATGCTCTCATTGATGCTTTTGAAGATTACGCAAGTGCTATTAAGGCTTTATTCCCATCAACATCTTCTGAACGTAAAACATTCTTTAATAACAATATCGCAGAAGCATTTGGTAAATCACATATGTATAACTATCAAAGTTATGGTGAAGTATCTGGTCTTGCAGACTTTGTAGATTTCTTAAATAAAATGGAATCCTATTTCCCAGATATTAGTAATGATGATGTATTAGATGCTATTGATGATATGGTTATTTATAATGGATATTCTGATTATTTCTCAAGTTTCATACCATGCGGACTTAATATATTCGTAGCAGCTAACCATATTCATGATGATGCTCCTAGTGGAACATATTATCTCCAAGCTAATGGATCAGAATATTATTCATCGTCTTTATTTGACTCTTGGTCTGAGATTAACTATTTCTATTCGCCAGTTAGATGGGATGCCGTATAAAAATATAATTTAAATAGTAAATTGCACTCCATTATTTAGATGGGGTGCTTTTTATTTATTGCGTCAAATATCATTAATGATATACATTTACTATATGGGTAAATTAATTGTTATTACTGGCATGCTTGCAAGTGGTAAATCCACATTAGCATCAAATCTATCTTTTAAAACAAATATCCCTTATTTTTGTAAGGATTCTTTTAAAGAAGCCCTTGTGGATAAATATGGCTTTACTACTAGAGAAGAAAATAGAATCTTATCTATTCAAGCAGTAAAAGAAATGTTTGTAATAGCAGAAAATCATCTAAAACAAGATAGAGATGTTATATTAGAGGCTAATTTTAGAAATGATGAGATATCTTATTTAGAAGAACTCACTAATAAATATAAATTTAAGTTTTATTTATTTATGTTAGTGGGTTCCCTAAATATTTTATATGAAAGATTTTTATCCCGAGTCCCTACCCGTCATAAAGCCCATTTATCAATAGGCTTAGATAAGGATTACTCAAAATTCATCGAATATAACAATATGTTAGAGGAAAGTATAACGAATAAAAATATCATTAAAATTGATATGTCTTTATTAAATCAAAATGAAGTTTTAGATAAAGTTATATCTTATTTAGTGTAATTACATAATAAAAAGCATATTATTATTTAATAAAAGGAGAATATGTATGTACAGAAAAGATGCATGGAAAGACTATTCCGAAAAAGATGTAAAAGCAGTCTATAAGTTTGCAGAAGGCTATAAGAAATACCTTTCAAACAGCAAGACTGAAAGATTAGCCACTAGTGAGGCCGTTAAATTATTAGATGCTAATGGTTTCGTTAATGGTGATACCGCTAAAAGCTTAAAGGCAGGCGATAAAGTTTATTTTGTTAATAGAAATAAAAACATTGCTGCTTTTGTTATTGGCACAGAACCACTTGAAAACGGTATTAGAATCCTTGGCGCCCATATTGACTCACCAAGATTAGATTTCAAAGAACATCCAATTTATGAAAGAGGCCAATTTGTTTATGGTGACCTTCATTATTATGGTGGTATTAAAAAATACCAATGGACCGCAATTCCATTAGCTATCCATGGTGTTGTTTGTAAAAAAGATGGCTCTACAGTAGAAGTTCACATTGGTGAAAAAGATTCCGACCCAATCGTTGGTATTACAGATTTATTAATTCACTTATCTGCTCAACAAATGTCTTTACCAATTTCTAAGGCTATCGAAGGTGAAAACCTTGATATTACTTTAGGCTCTAGACCACTTAAAGACGCTGCTAAGGAACCAGTTAAGTCATTCTTATTAAATTATTTAAATAAAGAATTTGGCTTTGAAGAAGAAGATTTATTATCCGCTGAACTTGAAGTTGTTCCAGCAGGTAAAGCAAGAGACTACGGATTAGATGGCTCTATGATTGCTGGCTATGGCCACGATGATAGATGCTGTGGTTATGCTTCATTAATGGCATTACTTGAAATTAATGATCCAAAATTCACTGCTTGCTGTATTTTAACTGATAAAGAAGAAATCGGTAGTGTAGGTGCTACAGGTTCACAATCTGTTTTCTTTGAAAACACTGTTGTATTTGTAGCAGATAAACTTGGTAGTAAATGCCCAGTTATCGCTATGAAAGAATGTTTCAATCATTCTAAAATGCTTTCTAGTGATGTTTCTGCAGGATATGATCCATTATATGCATATGCATATGATCCAAATAATGCTGCATACTTTGGTCAAGGTATGGTTATTAACAAATACACTGGTAGAGGTGGTAAAGGTGGCTCTAACGATGCTAACCCAGAATATTATGCATGGGTTAGAAATGCATTAGATAACGCTAAAATCCACTGGCAAAACTCCATCTTAGGCAAGATTGACTTAGGTGGTGGAGGAACCATTGCTTATATCTTAGGTAACTACAATATGGACGTTATTGATGCTGGTATTCCAGTATTAAATATGCACGCCCCAATGGAAGTTATTTCTAAAGCTGATTTATTCGAAACATTTAAAGGATACGTCGCTTTCTTAAAGGCTTAATTGAATTAAGTTAATAAATAGGCATAAAAAAATCTCGGTGCTGAACCGAGATTTTTAATTTCCTCATTAATTAATTATTTGCAGAGAGCTAAATGATTAAAGAGAAGGACCCAGATTAAGTCTACCCATCCAAAGACTGGAATTATGATAGCGAGAATTAAACCAAGAATATTTTCAGTTGTTGTCTTTTCGATAACACCAGTAACACGGACGAAGATTTCAACGATCCAGTTCACGAGTGGGATCAACAAAAGAATTAATTGGATTAATCTGGATTGAGAATTAAACCATTTCATTTTGTACGCCTCCTTAATTGTTATTATAAATAAAAAGAGATAAAAATCAATTTGTATCTTTAATTTTATTAAATTTTCTACTAAAATAATCTAGCACGTGGCGAATGTGGTGAAGTGGTTAACACATCTGGCTGTGAACCAGACACTCGTGAGTTCGATTCTCATCATTCGCCCCATTTGATTTTTAACAGGTTAAAAAACCTGTTTTTTTATTTACTTTATATAAAAAAAGAATAAACTATTTTTATATGAACGAAAAAATTATCGCTAATAAAACATTTGATAAAGAAAGAGAATTATATCTCTGTGATGGATTAACAGTTGAAAATTGTACTTTTGAGGGTCCTACTGATGGAGAATCTCCTTTAAAGGAAAATTCCAATTTAACAGTTAATAATTCAACATTTGCCTTAAGATATTCTCTTTGGCATGTAAATAATGGTCATCTTACTAACTGTGCTTTTACTGATAAATGTCGTGCAGCATTTTGGTATTGTTCTGATATTAAAATGGAAGATAGCCAAGCTTTAGGAGTTAAAGCTTTTAGAGAATGTAACAATGTTACATTACAAAACTGTAAATTAGTGAGTGAAGAATGTTTCTGGAGAAATAATAATTTAAAACTTATCAATACTTCTTTAGAAGGATTCTATCCATTTTTCCAAAGTAGTAATATTGTTCTTCAAAACTTTGAACTTAAAGGTAAATATTCCTTCCAATATGTAGAAAAGGCCACAATCATTGATAGTAAGTTGGATACTAAAGATGCCTTCTGGCATTCAAAAGATGTTGAAGTTAAAAACTGCGATATCAAAGGCGAATACATCGGTTGGTATAGTGAAAACTTAACTCTTATCAATTGTAAGATTTCTGGTACTCAACCTTTCTGTTATTGTAAAAACCTTAAATTAATTAACTGTGAATTAGAAAATGCTGACTTAGCATTTGAATATTCATCAGTAGACGCTGATATTAAAAGTGATGTTATCTCTATTAAAAATCCAAGTTCTGGCAAGATAGTGGTTAACTCAGTAAAAGAAATTATCAAGGAAAATTCCAAATATCCTTGTAATTGTGAAATTATAATTAGAAACAAATAAGTCTCTATTAATTGATAGTAATATCGATAGAGGCTTTTTTATTATTGTAGTCAATCGCGTTAACTTTGAATGAAAAACTAAAGTTAACACCTGAATTTAATTTGCCATTATTTGCAAAGTAACTGCTATATTGATTCATTGAAAAAATGTCATTTTCTTCGAATAATCCGTTATTTGATAAATATGATTTTCTTCTATTACCTGACATATCTCCTTTACGGATTAAGTCTAATAAATGATATTTTCTATATTCTTTTATTGGTGATAAACGTTGTAAATCCATCTGATCTCCATCAGTGTTATTAGTCATTGCTTCTAAATAAGAAGCATCTTTATTATTTATCACATTAGTGACATCACTTTTATTAAATGAGATTCCAAAAGTATATAAAAGTCTAGAATCTACATGCCATAATCTAATGCCATAATTTCTAACACCACTTGGATATGCCCCCATATAAGTATTATATGTGTCATAATAATTGAGATCTGTTGGAGTATATAACTCTAATAAGAAATATTCATCAAATGGAGAATTGGAAAATGATGGTGTGATAAGAGCAACATCTCCACTTGATTGGAAATCATTAATAATGAAGTTCTCTTTTGTTTCGGTGACAACATAAGGGTCAGTCCAACCTAATGCCATAACACTATATGGATCATGTCCACCTACATTCATATCTTGCATTGAAAACCCGCCAGCGTAGTAATAATAGTTTGAACTATTGTAGTCATAATAATCTTGTAAACCAAATAAATGACCCACTTCATGAATGAATGTATGAGTATCTATTTTGATGGTGTCAAAGAATGAAATGTTCTTGGATTGGAATCCATAAGATGCCCACATATATGCATTTAATCCAGGATTTGCAGGATTTTTTCTACTGGAATCTTGTATCCAATTGCAAAATGCCCATAATCCATTATTCTTACTTCTAGGATCAGAAGAAGGGAAAGTTTGATAATCTGGAGCAAAGTAAATTAAGCTAACTGAGTCTAAATAGCCATCGCTATCAGAGTCATAAGATTTCACTAATCCTGGGTTAGCAGTTTTCCATTTATCAATTGCGTCTTTTGCAATTGTTTCAGTTAATGATGCATTAGATAAATCATTTGATGAATATGTAGAAGTATAAAAATCAGTTACATATCCATTAATTGTTATTTTCCCGTGTGATTCTTTTTCATAATATGATTTAACACTATGCCATCCGGTTTGTGCTTCAGTTCCAAAATATGACTTATACAATGTGTTTTTATAATCTTGTTGTTGAGAGTATGAATACCAACTAGAAGAATCACTTAACCAAACAGGAATTACAAGAAAATTAACTTCTCCAGTACTTGGGATAGCGCTTTTTCTATAGTAGTTGTTATCTATCAAGTCTTTTATGTTGTAATTAAGTGCTTGTTTTGAGTCTGTATTAATATCAGGGATATCGTGATTAATACGAAAAAAAGCACAAGAACTAAGTCCAAGAACAGGAATTAATAAAGTTAAAAAAACTTTCTTAATCATTATTAATTTAATTATACCTGCTTTTATCTTTCTTGTGTAAGTGTCGAGTCAATTTTGCTTAGTTTAAAATTTTGCTTATATTTATAAACAAATATAAATTAATGTTATATAATTTGTTTCATAAGGAGAAAATTTATGCCATTAGTAAATTCTAAAGAATTATTTAAAAAAGCATACGATGGTGGTTACGCTATTGGTGCTTTTAACTGCAATAACATGGAAATCGTTCAAGGTATTGTTGATGCCGCAAAAGAATGCAAATCCCCAGTTATTTTACAAGTTAGTAAAGGTGCAAGAAGTTACGCCAATCCAACTTATTTAAGAAAACTTGTTGAAGCCGCTGTTGAAGATACAGGTCTTCCAATTGTTCTTCACTTAGATCACGGTGATAGTTTCGAACTTTGTAAAGATTGTATCGATGGTGGTTTTACCTCAGTCATGATTGACTGCTCAAGCAAACCATTCGAAGAAAACATCGAAATCACAAAGAAAGTTGTTGAATACGCACATAACCATGTTCCATATGTCACAGTTGAAGCTGAACTTGGTACATTAGCAGGCGTTGAAGATGAAGTTGCAGTTGAATTTGGTAAATCAAGTTACACAAATCCAGAAGACGTTGAAGAATTCGTTAAAAGAACCGGTGTTGATAGCTTAGCTATTGCTATTGGTACTTCACACGGTGCTTTCAAATTCAAACCAGAACAATGCACAAGAGATCCAAAAACTGGTGTCTTATGCCCACCTCCATTAAGATTTGATATCTTAGAAGAAGTTAGCAAGAGAATTCCAGGATTCCCAATCGTTCTCCATGGTTCTAGCTCAGTTAACCAAGAATACGTTAAAATCATTAACGCCAATGGTGGTAACTTAGCAGATGCAGTTGGTATCCCAGAAGATCAATTAAGAGAAGCTGCAAAATTATCAGTTTGTAAAATTAACATTGATAGTGACTTACGTTTAGCTCTCACTGCAGGTATCAGAGAAGTTATGGCTGCTCATCCAGATTATTTCGATCCAAGACAATATCTCAAAGTCGCAAGAGGCTATGTTAAAGATGTTGTTAAACACAAGATTGAAACAGTCCTTGGTTCAAGTGGCAAAGCTGAAATAATTAAATAATTATTTAAAGATAAAGATTAGGAGTTACTTGTAACTCCTTTTCTTTTTTGTGTTAATATAAATGTATGGATTTCGCAGGTTTAGAAAAATTATCTTTAGTAGATTTTGACCATCATATTGCATGCACTTTATTTACAAGTGGATGTAATTTTAGATGCCCATTTTGTCATAATTCTGATTTAGTAGTTGGTCAACCAATGGGATATATTCCCTTTGAAGACATCTTAGCTTATTTAAGAAAAAGAAAAGGTGTTCTTGATGGAGTAGTTATTTCTGGAGGAGAACCAACATTAATGCCAGATTTAAAAGAAAAAATCACTGCGATTAAGAATCTTGGTTATGAAGTTAAATTAGACACAAACGGTACAAATCCTAAATTATTAAAAGAATTATTAGAATCCGGTTTAGTGGATTATGTCGCTATGGATATTAAAAATTGTTTTAAGAAATATTCTTTAACTACAGGTATTGATGGCCTTGTCTTAACAGGAGTTAAAGAATCAATAAATTATTTAATTAATCATGATTTTCCATATGAATTTAGAACAACATTAATTGCAGAGCATCATGATATTGACGCTATTAAACAAATGGCTAGTGAATTAGAAGGCGCTAAAAAGTTACGTTTACAACTATTTAAAGATGGAGAAACTGTTATTTCTCGTGTCTTACATCCAGTAGAAAAAGAAGTAGCGGAACAATTCGTTGAAGTATTAAAAAACCACATCGATGATGTGGCTTTACGTGGTTATTAATAAATTAATTACTTAAGCGAATCAATATATCTACACGCCATTGTGGCAGCAATTGCGCCATCACTTACAGCGGTAGCAACTTGTTTAACTGCTTTGAAGCAACAATCACCTGCGGCGAATAATCCAGGTGTTTTTGTTTCTTGGTTAGAATTTGTTTTAATAAATCCTTTTTCTAAATCCACTAAAGAGGCAAATGCATCATTATTTGGGATTTGGCCAATACAGATGAATGCACCTTTACAAGGAATATTAACTTCTTCTTTTGTTTTAGTGTTTTCAAATGTTAATCCTTCAAGAGATTTTTCACCATTAAATGCTTTAAGTGAAAGATTATGAGTGTATGTAATTTTTGGATTAGATTTCACTCTATCTACTAAGATATTTTCTGCAAAGAATTTATCAAATAGTGTAGCAATATGAACACTATTACAGTAATTTGAGAGCAATATTGCATATTGAAGTGCAGTATTTGCATCTCCAATAACTACAACATCTTCACCTTTGAAGAATGGTCCATCACATACAGCGCAATAGCTTACGCCAGATCCAATTAATTCTTCTTCTCTTGCAACACCTATTGAACGATGTTTGACACCAGTAGCGATAACAACTGCTTTTGCTTCAAATACATTTCCATCAGCAGTTACTTTAAAGATATCTCCTTCTTTAGTTATATTACTGACATCTCCAAATTCAAGCTCTGCACCTAAATCTGTAATTTGATTAAATAAATTATCTGCAAATTCAGTGCCAGAAATGGCTTTAATTGAAGGGAAGTTCTCTAATCTTGGAGATAAAGCAACTTGCCCTCCAATGCCTTCTTTTTCAAATAATAGAACAGATTTACCTGCTCTTAGTGCATATAGGGCACCGGTCATACCGCTAGGCCCTGCACCAATAATTATTAAATCAGTCATTTTATTTGTTCTTTGTTGATTCAATGTAACCTTTAATTAAGGAAGCATTGTCGTAAACATCATAGCCATTACCATTTGGTACTAAGAGTGTTGGAGCTTTCTTAACGCCATATTTATTAGCTAAATCTGGGTGTTCATTAGCAACAATATTTGTGTAATTAATGGAATCTTTTTCAAGCATCATCTTTGCTAATTTACAGTTTGGACATGTTTCAGAAGTAAATAAGATTAAACCTTTAATATCTTCACATGCACATGCTTCAGGAACGACATCTTCCTTAATGGAAGCTTTTTCCTTTAATCTGCTGTTAGCGATGTTATATGTCTTACGAGCCTTGAATTCTTCAAGTTTACCATCGTTCCAGTTTTGAACTGGTCTATAGTAACCAGTGATACGAGAATAAACTTCTGTAGTCTCTCCACAGATTGGGCAACGATATTGTTCGCCTTCAATATAACCGTGATGTTTACAAACAGAATATGTAGGAGACATAGTGTAGTAAGGAATACGATAGTTTTCAGCGATCTTTCTAACTAAGTTCATACAAGATTGCCAATCAGGAAGTTTTTGACCTAAGAAGGTATGGAATACTGTACCTGATGTGTATAAAGTTTGTAATTCATCTTGAATATCAAGAGCTTCGAAGATATCTTCTGTAAATCCAACTGGTAAGTGTGAACTATTTGTGTAGTATGGAGTTGCATCTGTATCACTTGCAGTGATAATGTCTGGATATCTCTTTTTATCGTGTTTTGCTAAACGGAAGCTTGTTGATTCTGCTGGTGTAGCTTCTAAGTTATATAAATCACCATATTTTTCTTGGTAATCAGAGAGTTTGTTTCTCATGAAGTTAAGAACGTCTTGGGTGAATTTTTGGCTTTCTGGATTTGTTAAGTCTTTTTTAATCCATCTAGCATTTAAGCAAGCTTCATTCATGCCCACTAAACCAATGGTGGAGAAGTGGTTAGCGAATGTACCTAAGTATCTCTTTGTGTATGGGTATAAACCATTGTCTAAGAGTTTTGTAATAACATCTCTTTTAACCTTTAAACTTCTAGCGGAGATGTCCATTAATTTTTCAAGTCTATTGTAGAAGTCTTTTTCATCAGTGGCTAAGTAAGCAATTCTTGGCATGTTGATGGTAACAACACCAACAGAACCTGTTGATTCACCAGATCCGAAGAATCCACCTGATTTCTTTCTTAATTCTCTTAAATCAAGTCTTAATCTGCAGCACATACTTCTAACATCACTTGGTTCCATATCGGAATTGATGTAGTTAGAGAAGTAAGGAGTACCGTATTTGGCGGTCATTGTGAATAATAATTCATTATTTTCAGTATGTGACCAGTCAAAGTCTCTTGTAATGGAATAAGTTGGGATAGGATATTGGAATCCACGGCCATTAGCATCACCTTCAATCATGATTTCAATGAAGGCTTTGTTAACCATTGCCATTTCTTTCTTACAATCTTTGTATTTGAAGTCCATTTCTTTTCCACCGACAATGGCGTTTAATTCTGCCATATCATTTGGAACAACCCAGTCAAGGGTAATATTGGTAAATGGTGCTTGTGTACCCCATCTGGATGGTGTATTAACACCATAAACGAAGGATTGGATACATTGTTTGACTTCTTTATAAGATAAGTTATCAACTTTAACAAATGGTGCTAAATATGTATCAAATGAGGAGAATGCTTGTGCGCCTGCCCATTCATTTTGCATAATACCTAAGAAGTTGACCATTTGGTTACATAATGTGGATAAGTGTCCTGCAGGAGCAGAAGTGATCTTACCGGTAACACCACCTAAACCTTCTTTAATTAATTGTTTAAGTGACCAACCAGCACAGTAGCCAGTTAACATTGATAAGTCATGAATGTGAATATCGGCATTTTTATGAGCGTTTCTAATTTCTTCGTCATAGACTTCACTTAACCAGTAGTTAGCAGTGATAGCGCCACTGTTGGAAAGAATTAATCCACCAACAGAATATGTAACTGTACTATTTTCTTTTACACGCCAGTCATTAATTTTTAAATAATTATCAACTGTGAGTTTGTAGTCAAGTTCTGTACCAGTTAATTCACGTAAGTTACTACGTTGTTTTCTGTACTCAATATATGCCTTTGCAACATCGACATAACCACATTGAATTAAGGCTACTTCGACTGAATCTTGAATGTCTTCAATTGAAATAACATCGTTTTGGACTTTGTGGTTGAAATCCGCGGTAGCTTTTAATGCAATAGTAGAGATCATGTCTTGGTTATAGAACTTCTCTTTTGCATCAAACGCTTTTGAAATGGCATCTTCTATTTTCTTTAGTTGAAAATCAACTAAAGAACCATCTCTCTTTTTGACGTTTAACATAATGATTCCTCCTAATTTTAGATTTTACTTATGTCTACCCAAGGAAGGTTTGTTTTCCAAGGGGTTGTGTAAATATATTAACCAAATTAATAAGTAAAAATGAAGGATTTTTTAACAATTTTTTTGACACTGTCTAAATGGCATTTTACCAGTTTTACACTACAAAGAAAAACCACGCTTTTCACGTGGTTTCTCAATATTGCTTAAAATATGCTAATTTATGTTATTATTTGCTTATTTTAGAGCAGATTTTGAACTATTAGAAAGTAGATTATTTACCTTCTTTTTTTGATAATAGATCTCTAATTTCAGTTAAGACATCTAATTCAGTTGGAACAGGAACACCTGGATCAGCTGGTTTTGGTCTTTCTTCTGGATGTTCATTGTAATATTTTTCAAGTTCAGCTGCTTTAACTTTTTCTGCCTTAGCTTTAGCAGTGTTAATGAGCTTAACAATAAGAAATAAGACAATTGCAATTAAGAAGAAGTTGATGATTGCGGAAACAAATGCACCCCAATCAATGTAGATTGTGCTTGACCAATCGATTAAACCTTTTCCGTTAGCATCGACGATAACTTCTCCAGCTTCTGTAAGTTGGTAAACGGTTTTACCTAAGATTGTTCTTGCAGATGCTAAAGCATCACCACCAAAGATTAATGATAAAACCCAGTTAATGATTGGTTGTAAGATGTTGCTTGTTAAAGCAGTAACAATAGCAGTGAAAGCACCACCAATAATAACGCCAACAGCTAAGTCAACAACGTTTCCACGGCTAATAAATGCTTTGAATTCATTTATTATTTTGTGTTCTTTTTTCTTTTTTGCCATAAATATATCCTCCTATTCGTATTTATTTTACATATTTATTTAAAAATTTGTTTGTATATTTTACATAAAATTTTCTAGAGTACTCTTTTTTCCAAGAATAATAGTGGTTGCCACCCATTTCATAATCTATGATTTCATCGGAAGATAATTTCTTTCCAGTAAGTATTTCATCATTATCATCTAAATATGAAAGGAATGGTTTTCTTTCTTCTGAGAAATATGAATTAGTGATGATATATTCATTGTTTATAAGAGAAATTTCATCATTGAAATATACGTTCATATCTTTTAAAACACCACTTTCATAGTATTGAAGAGTAGGAACAACCCCATCTCCATAACCAAATTTAACTAGTGATTCTTCATTCTCAGATAATGTCCATCTATCTTTGAATTCTTGATATCCAGGAAGTGGAGTAGATTCTCCTCCTCTAATAGGATCTAAATCAATTGCCCAAATCTTATCGGTTAAATTATGAGAAGTAACATAAGGAATAATTGCATGAGGAGTGCAATCAGAACAATCTCCACATGTTGCGCGATAGAAATATAAAACTTGGTCTTCTTGCGAAGATAAGTTCTCATTTAAATAAGTTTCATCCACTTTGTAGATGTTTGGATAAGCACAATATTTTTCAAATGCATCAATAAAAGAAGTATAGCTAACAAATGGTGAAGATGATCCATCAGTAAAGTTAATAGTGGTTTTAGAGGTGTTACCATTAACAAAATATAAAATTGGATGCGCATCACTATAAGTAAAGCCATATTTATTCTCAGCATATTTAATTTCGGTAGCGTCTATTGCGTAATTGCACACGTGCGCCTCCGTAATAAACCTATTTAATATATAATCTCTAAAATTTGACCAACATGAGCATGACTTATTTGTAGGAATAACTGTTAACACAAATGATTCTTTATTTTCCATCATTGTTCTTAACTGTTCCATAGAAGAAATCTTGTCTCCTTTATAGCCATCAACTTCTGTTAAAGGAAGGTAAGTTCCGTATGTAATAAAAACACGTGAATCACCCCCACAACTTGATAAAGAAATCATGGCAGGAATTGCTCCAAAAATTAGTAGTGAAAGTTTAGCGAGTTTTCTTAACATATTTCCTATTATAAAATAATAAGCAATTTTTGTCTAAATACTAGCGAATATTTCTTAGCGATATTTTGTATCATTTTCATATATATTTTTTCACTAGTTTTATATAATAAAGGTTTTTAAAAAAAGTGTGATAATATCGTATAAATTTGTTATTCAAACTTTTGACGAAAAATCGCTTAGAAAAAAAAGTAAAAAAAATTATTGAAATTGTGCAAAATTACATATATATTTTTTCTCGTTAAAAAAGTTAACAAAAATTAGGTAAAAAACCTCGGGGGATTGTATGGAAAATAACGACTATATTATCTCGCTCCAAAATGTGAGCAAAACATTCGGAAACACTACAGTAGTTAATGACATCTCATTATCTATCAAAAAAGGTGAATTCGTAACTATTCTTGGACCTTCTGGATGTGGTAAGTCCACAACTCTTAGAATGATCGCGGGATTTGAAACCGCTACAGAAGGAAATATTCTTTTAAATGGTGAAGATATTACAAAGATTCCTCCATATAAAAGACCAATTAATACAGTATTCCAAAGATATGCTTTATTTCCAAACTATGATGTTTATGACAACATTGCTTTTGGTTTGAAATTAAAGAAAATCCCTGTTCAAATTACTAAAAAAGATGGCACTGTTGTTACTAAATATAAACATTTAAGTAATGAAGAAATTGATAAAGAAGTTACTAAAGCTCTTGAAATTGTTGATCTTTCTGAACTTGAAAATCGTAACATCTCTACTCTTAGTGGTGGTCAACAACAACGTGTTGCTATTGCCAGAGCTATTGTAAATAAACCAGAAATCTTACTTCTTGATGAACCATTAGGTGCTCTTGATTTAAAGATGAGAAAAGAAATGCAACTTGAATTAAAAGAAATGCATCAAAAATTAGGTATTACATTTATTTATGTTACCCATGACCAAGAAGAAGCTTTAACTATGAGTGACACAATTGTGGTCATGAAAAATGGAGAAATCCAACAAATTGGCACTCCTACACAAATTTATAATGAACCTGTTAATGCTTTCGTTGCTAACTTCATTGGTGAAAGTAATATTTATAACGCAACTGTAACTGGTAAGAATAAAGTTAAATTCTTAGGTCATGTCTTTGATTGTGTTGATGACTTCCCAGTTAATGAGAAAGTAGATGTTGTTGTTCGTCCTGAAGATGTTATTTTAGAAACTGTTAAAGGCGAACCAAAATCTGGTGATTTAGTGGGTAAAATTGTTTCTAAAATCTTTAAAGGTATTCATTATGAATACGTAGTTATGGTCGGCAAAAACGAAGTAACTGTTCAAGATACAAAAGAAAAAGATGTTGGTGAAATTGTCAGCATCTCTGTTGATAAAAACAATATTCAATTAATGAAGAAAGATGTCACAAAGAATGTTTATAGTGACGCCTGGATTAATAATAAGAATAATTTAGTTATTGCAGATGTTGAATTTGCATTTGATGTCACTAAATTATTAAAAGGTTCTACTCTTACTGAAGATGGTTATTTACAAGGACCAGATGGTAAGTTGTATGACTTAAATGACGCAGATGTTATTGCAGAAATCCCATTTGATGATGTTGAAGCTTCTGATGAAGAAGATAATGGTGATTTCTCAGGTATTATTGTTTCTTTAATTTATAAAGGTGATCATTATCAAGTTATGGTTAGAACTGAAGAAGATGAAGACTTTATTTTTGATTCCCCATATAGCTGGAACATCGGAGATAAAGTTTGGTTAACCATTAACAAAGATGAAATTAATGTTACTTTGAAAGGTGATATTTCCAAATATGTCAAAGAATAGTGGTAAAACACGTAATTTCTTCGCACTACAAAGAAAGTATTTAGCATTCCCATACATGCTATTCTTACTACTTTTTGTTGTCGCACCTATTTTAATTATTGTTTTCTATGCATTTACTAATGAACAAATGCAATTTTCATTTGATGCATGTATTGGATTTTTCACTAATCCTAATAAATTAAATGTTTTATTTGTTTCATTATTTATTGCGTTTCAAACCACACTTATTTGTTTATTAATTGGCTATCCTTTAGCTTATTTCTTAGCAGATAAAAAAGTTAATAAAAACGCTGTTTTGATTACTTTGTTTATTGCTCCTATGTGGATTAACTTTGTTTTAAGAACATGGGCAACACGTGATTTATTAACTTGGATGGGTTTAAGTGGCGGTAAATATCCATATACTGCTACATTAATTGGTATGGTTCAAAACTATTTACCATTTGTAGTGTTGCCTTTATACACCACAATGCTTAAACTCGATAAGAGCCAAATTGAAGCTGCTTATGATTTAGGTGCAAATCCTAGACAAGTATTCTTTAAGAATATTATTCCTCAATCAATTCCTGGAATTATCTCAGCATGCACAATGACATTCATGCCAACTATGTCTAGCTATGTTATTTCTGATACATTCTCAGAAGGAAAGATTACATTATTTGGTAATTTTATTAATCTTGAGTTTATGAATAAACTTTGGAACGATGGTTCCTTTATGGCCTTAATTATGCTTATTTTGATTGGTTTAAGCATGTTATTTACGAATAAAGGTAATAAAGAAGAACAAAGAGGGGTTGGTACACTTCTATGAAAAAGGGTTTATTAAAGAAGATTATCGGCCAAACCTATATTTGGGTTTTATTAATCTTAATGTATTTACCAATCTTAATTTTAATTGCCTATTCTTTTAGTGACACTTTAATCGGAAAAGATTTTGTCTTTACATGGGATTTGTATAAGGCTTTATTTAGTGGTCCAAATAGTGAAAAGATTTGGATAGCATTAGGAAATACAGTGTTAATCGCTATTATTTCTGCTTCTGTTTCAACATTCTTAGGAACATTAGGCGCAATTGGTGCGCACTCATGTAAAAAGAAAATGGCCAAAACCATTGATGCATTTAGCCAAATTAACATTGTTAACGCTGAGATTGTTATTGCTTTCTCATTAACTGTTATGTTTGTGTTTTTAGGAACTTATGTTTTCCAAGCTAATTTATTTAGCTTCTGGACACTTTTAATTGGTCACGTTGCTTTATCTATCCCATTTGTTTATATCTCTGTTAAACCAAAATTAGAACAAATGGATCCTTCATTATATGAAGCCGCTATTGATTTAGGCGCAACTCCTACAAGAGCATTAACAAAGATTGTTCTTCCTGAAATTATGCCAGGCATTCTTTCTGGATTCTTACTTTCAATTACCCTTTCATTAGATGACTTTATTGTTACTAGCTTCACTCGTGGTGCTGGTTTATTAAGTGGTAATGCATCTATTGAAACATTATCAACATATATTCAAGCATCTTTAAGAAGAAAAGGTGTTCCTAACGAAATGAGAGCATTAGTTACATTTATTGTTATTATCGTTATTCTTGCTGTTGTTGCGTTATCTTTATACCGTTACTTTAAGTCAAAGAAAGAAATAAGAGGTATTGCTAAACATGTCAGAGCATAGTAAAAAATTCATACTTCCTATTCTTGGAATAGCTTTATTATCCCCAATAGTTTTATCAAATAAAGGCACTTTTGCTGTGGCTTTTGCAGAAGAAGAGGTTAATGATAAGATTGTTTTACGTATTAAAAATAGTGCTGATTATATTTACATCGATGAAGAAGATGTGGGTGATGGTGATTTAATTCATCAATTTGAAGAATATTGCGCAGAAAATACAAAATTTAAAAATGTTGAAGTCATTTACGAAACAACAGACACAAATGAAACTTTATTAACTGAAATGCAAACTGGTAAAACAGCCTATGATTTAGTCTGTCCAAGTGAATATATGATTCAAAAGATGATTCATGAAGGTTTATTACAACCTTTAAATCGTCCTGATAGAGATGACTTACTTATTGATTATGATACTTACGCATCTAAATATATCCGTAATAGATTAGATTCTATTGAAGCAACAAATGCTGAAGGTGACGTTGTCACTTTAGGTGATTACGCTGTTGGATATATGTGGGGTACTTTAGGTTTATTATTTAACCCAACATATAATGAAAACTATGAAAATTATTCCATTCAAGACATGGATTATTTCTCAGTTTTAACAAATGAAAAATATCAAGGCACTATTTCTATCAAAGATAGTATTAGAGATACATATGCTGCTGGATTAATGTATGGTTACGAAGAAGAACTTTTAGGTTATCGTAATTCTTATTTAGCAGGAGATAAAACTTCAGAAGAATATCATACAGACATTCAAAGGGTTTTTGATCGTAATGGTGGTGAAGAAGATGATGTTACTGACGCATTAGATGTTGTTAATGACGCTTGGAACAAATTTAAAAATAATATTTTTGGATTAGAAGTTGATAGTGGAAAACTTGATATCATTCAAGGCAAAATCGGTATGAACCTTGCTTGGAGTGGTGACGCTGTTTATTCTATGGAATTAGGCGAAGAAGAAGGTGTATATCTTGATTACGCTATTCCATTAAATGGAAGTAACATCTGGTTTGACGCTTGGGTTATGCCTAAAAATGATAATAGAAGTTCATATACTGAAGAAGTAGCATATGAATTCCTTAACTTTATTTCTAAGCCTGAATACGCTACTAAAAACGTAGATTATACAGGTTATACATCATTCATTGGTGGTGAAGATATCTGTGATTTAATGAAAGACTGGTACGATATTAGAACTGATTCCATCTATAAAGTCCTTAATGATGGTGAAAGTGATGATGATTATCTTTCTTTATATTATTTAGATCCTACTAATGGAGATGAAGAAACAGAATTCTGGTATTCTGATTTCCATTTTGAAGATGATTCAGACCCTGCTTTTGATGAAGTAACATTTTATTACTACGATATTGATGATGAAGAATGTGAAAATCCAATTCCATTCACTATTGAAGATGAAGAAACAGGAAACGAATACACTCCTACATATAATGAATACGCTATCATTGATGAAGAATGGGTTGAAGTTGATTTAAATTACTTCTTCAATGCTGATTTTGATGATTCTTCATATGAAGCAGATCCAGAATTTATCTTCTATACAGATGAATATTACGCAACATACGAAGTAGAAGATGAAGAAACAGGTGAAATTATTGAAGTAACCTCTGAATCTGTTGGTGGAGCTTTCTACTGCCAATTCCCTGATTTTGAAACAATTACAAGATGTGCAATCATGAAAGACTATGGCACTCAAAACGAACCAATATTAGCTATGTGGGAGTCATTTAAGTCTAATGCCTTACCTTTATGGGCTATTGTTGTATTCGTTGTTGAAATCGGCCTTGTAGCTACTTTTGTGGCATATTTCATTATTTCTAAGAGAATTAAAAAATCTCTAAGGAACCAAAGAAAGAAGTAAAACTAATTTATTACTTGTTTTTAATTTAATTATAATGTTATAATTGCTAACGCTAACTGGTTCCTTAGCCAAGTTGGTAAGGCAATTGACTGCAACTCAATGACCGATGGTTCAAATCCGTCAGGAACCTCCACTCTTTGCGCTAGTAGCTCAGCTGGATAGAGTACAACACTACGAATGTTGGGGTCACGAGTTCGAATCTTGTCTAGCGCACCAATTTGTAAAACTTAAATATCGAGATGTAGCGCAGCTTGGTTACCGCATCAGTTTTGGGAACTGAGGATCGTGAGTTCGAATCCCACCATCTCGACCATTTTAAAAAAAGTGCACTCATTTGAGTGCTTTTTTTATCTTTATCTAAAACTTTGAATAAGTTTGATTATATCGATATTTTTCCTTATTTTTAGTTTTTTAAAATATCTTTTTAATATACAAAATGGTTGATTTTTATGGGGGGGGGGTAGAATAAAAACAATTTTATATTATAAAAGGAGTAAAAATATGGATAAAATGGATAAAGTTAGTTACGGTGCTGGTTTTGCTCTAGGCTTTTTCTTAAGCATATTTGGAGTTATTACGGCAATATGTATTGATAAACCATTAACAAGACAAGGAGCTGCTGCTGGTTTTATAACAGGAATATTTGTTGGAGTCGTTGTTTATTTAATTGCTTTAATTGTATAGTATTCAAAATTACATTAAGTATAGATTAGAATGTTAATATCATATTTGAATAATTAATTATTCTTTTATAACAATATTAGAAATGTTTTTGTTTGTTTTTTATTAATATTGTGTATAATAAATAAGCACTTGGGTCTGTAACTCAGTTGGGAGAGTATCTGATTTGCATTCAGAAAGTCGAGAGTTCGAGTCTCTTCAGATCCACCAGTACATGGCTGAGTAGCTCAGTTGGCTAGAGCAGAGAGTTCATACCTCTAAGGTCGGCGGTTCAAATCCGTCCTCAGCTACCATTGGACCATTAGCTCATCGGTTAGAGCGGTCGCCTTATAAGCGACATAGATTGGTTCAACTCCAGTATGGTCCACCAAATATTGGAGAATTACCCAAGTGGTTGAAGGGGTCGGTCTTGAAAACCGATAGGGGATGCAAGTCCCGCTAGAGTTCGAATCTCTAATTCTCCGCCAAAATATATAAAAAGATCGGCAAAATAGGCCGATTTTTGTTTGCAATTTGTATGATGAAAACACATCAAATAAATCATTCCAAATCGACTTATAAAATTTTAATTGCATAAAATTATGCGAAAAATAGGCAATTAAAATATTAATAACTGTGGTTTTGATAGGAAAATAGTAAATATATTGCCTTGTTAAGAATAATAAATTATCTTAAAATAATCGTTAAGGAAGAAAAGTATGCCTTGTTGTAAAAATTGTGGAGCTAGATTAAGTAAATTTGATAAAGATATGTGCCCTATCTGCGGTTGTAAAAATCCATTAGAAGGCGTTAATAGTGAAACTATTGATATCACTAAACAAATCAATGTTGATGAAACTATTTTAAAAACATATCACCCATGTAAAAGAATGACTGCTTTTATCTTGTCTTTACTTATTGGATGGACAGGCGCTCAATTCTTTTATTTAAAATATTCTAAAATTGCTCTTATTTATTTAGCATGTCATTTAGTATTCTTAGGTGGGTTAATTACCATTTTGTTATTTGCTGCTAATGCTGGATTATTCTTATCTTTCTTCTTACCATTTATTATTGTTTATTTACTTAATCTTGGAGTGGGTGTTTATTTTTTAATTAAAACTAACTTCAAAGATGGATGTGGAGAACTAATTAAATAAATGTTTCGTGTCTTTGCTATTAGTAATGATATAAATAAAATTTCTGATACTGATCTTCATCATCTTAAAGATGTTGTTAGATTAAAAATTGGTGAATGTTTTGAAATTGTTGAATTAGATTCTTCAGTATCTATTTATGAAGTAACTAATCTATCCCCTTTCACATATAAATTTAAAGAAAAAACCAAAAATAATAGTGAATTAAATTGCAATATCACACTTATTTTTGCTTTAGCGAAGGGTGATAAGAATGAATTTGTTATTCAAAAAGCCACTGAATTAGGAGTAAACAAAATTATATTCACACCTTCAGAAAGAAGTGTTGTTAAATTTGATAATAAACAATTAGAGAAGAAATTGGATCGTTATATTTCAGTAGCAAAAGAAGCTTCTATGCAATCTCATAGAACAGTAGTTCCTGAAATAAAAATTCTTTCTTCTTTTAAAGATATAAAGAACAATTTGTGTGAAGTAAACTATTGCGCATATGAAAAAGAATGTGGTGCTTCTAAACCTAATTTCGATAAAGTTAATTCCTATAAATCAATCAGTGTTTATATTGGGGCTGAAGGTGGAATAAGCGATAAAGAAGTAGGTTATATGAATGAATTAGGATTTATCCCTGTATCATTAGGTAATAGAATATTAAGATGTGAAACTGCTGCTGTTTATGTAATGTCAGTGTTATCTTATTTGGTAGAAAGATGAAAAACTTATTTGAATATCTAGAGAAAAAACAAAAAAGAAGAAACTCATTTGAACATAGTGATGAGTTCCAATTTTATCTAAATAACAGACTTATCTTAAGGAAATTCCCAAGATTTGAATTTTTATTAGATAAAGAAGTTGATGATTTTTCTGTCATGAGAGCGAATATCTTAATATATTCATTTATGAATAAAGAAGCTCTAGAAAAAGAAATTGCCTCATTATCTAAAGCGCTTGTTAAAGATAATCAAATTGACCATATTGCATATATCAACACAATTAAAGCTCGTTTAGTAGATGCTCCATATTATTTATATGGTAAAGAAAAGATTTATATTCCAGTATTTACTGCTGCAATGAATGATATTTATCTTCATGAACCAGAAAAACTATTAGTTCCTCCATATAACAATTTAGTGAATGAATTTAAACAAATATTAGTGGATCCATTTGATGTTTATGGCGCGAAGCTTTTTGATTCTCCATTTACAAGATTAATTAATGTTGGCACTGATGGCAAAACCATTGCTTATTTCCATTATGATACAAACACAATTTACTTTGTAAATGAACAAGGAAGATTAGACCATAAAATAGTTTTATTTGATCGTTATATTGCCCATCCAAATTACAACCATATGTTAGAAAGAGTTAAACCTGTAGTAGAGGCATATTTTAACTATTCAAGAAGTGACTTATTAGTCTCTCTTCATGAAAATGGTTTAATTTCTTCTAAAGTTTTATCAGATATTTTAACAAGGAGATAAGGTGAAATACTTTTATTTTTCCCTTGGTTGTAAGGTCAATTCTTATGAATGTGCTGCTATTTCTAGCTTATTAAAGCAAAGAGGCTATGTATTTGATAAGAAAGATCCAGATATTGTTATTATTAATACTTGCGCTGTAACTTCTACAAGCGAACAAAAATCAAGGCAACATGTTCGTAAGTTTAGGAACCTTTATCCTAACGCCATTATTGTTGTAATGGGTTGCGCTGTTCAAGCAGATAAAGATGCTTTTATTAATGACTGTAACGCAGATATTGTTATAGGCACATCATCAAGAAATAAATTACTTACATATATCGATGATTTTATGGCAAATATGAAACAAATCGTTGATGTAAGTAACAACACTAGAGTGTTTAAATATGAAGAATTTGGTATTACTTCATGTTCTGAAAACGTAAGAGCATATCTTAAGATACAAGATGGTTGTAATAACTTTTGTTCTTATTGTTTAATCCCTTTATTAAGAGGAAATTCTCGTAGTAGAAATAGTGAAGAAGTAATTAAAGAAGCTAATTATTTAGTGGAATCTGGATATCAAGAAATTGTGGTTTCTGGTATTGATATTGGAAGTTATGGTCTTGATAATAATGACATTTCTTTTTCCGAACTAATTGAAAAGTTATTAGATATCAAAGGATTAAAGAGATTAAGAATATCTTCTTTAGAAGCTAGTCAAGTTGACGATAAGTTATTAAATCTATATAAAACTAGAACTAATTTAGTAAGTCATCTCCACATCCCATTACAAAGTGGTTCAGCATCAGTTTTACAAAGAATGAATCGTAAATACGATAAAGATAGTTTCTTATCTAAGATTAAAAAACTTAAACAATCTCGCCCTGATATTGCGTTAACAACAGACGTAATAGTGGGATTCCCTGGAGAAACTAGTGATGAATTTAATGAGACTGTTTCTTTTGTAAAAGAATGTGGATTTAATATGTTACATGTATTCCCATATTCATCACGAAAAAACACCAAGGCTTCTAGAGAAAAAGATCAAGTTTCTCCTGAAGTTAAAAAAGAAAGAGTTCATGTCTTATTAGAGTTATCTAACGAGCTATGGAATGATTATTGTAAGAAATTTATTGGTAAAGAGATTGAGTTATTAGTTGAACGCTACGATAAGAAGAACAACATATATGTTGGGCATACCGGAAATTATATTGAGTATGGCGTTAAATCCAATAAAAACATTATTGGTGAGTTTATAAATACAAAATATAAAAGTTAGATGTTATCGAAACATTTTCTGTTTTTTAATAACATGTCTAAATTTTTATTGACTAAACTAGTTATCTATTAATATAATTAATCACGTTGCTATTAGGAGGAAAATTGTATGGCAGTCCCACAAAGAAGAATATCAAAAACTCGTAAAAGATTAAGAAGAACTCATTTCCATTTAGCAGTTGAAGGCTTAGTTACATGTCCAAACTGTGGTGAAATGATTAAATCTCACCATGTTTGTCCAAAATGTGGTTACTATGCTGGTAAAGCTACATTTGTTAATGGCAAATTAGTTACTAAAGAAGCAGTCAAAAAAGAAGAAGCTTCTGGTAAAAAATCAGCAAAGAAATCTGAAAAGTAATTTGATAATAGGCCGTTAAGGCCTTTTATTTTGCATTTATGAACTACAATAAATTAATTGATCACACATTATTAAAACCAGATGCATTACCTGAAGATATTGTTAGACTCTGTGAAGAAGCTAAACAATATGATTTTAAAAGTGTTTGTATTAATCCTGGTTATGTCCCTTTAGCGGCAGAAGTATTAAAAGGCTCTTCTGTATTAGTTTGTACAGTTATAGGTTTTCCTTTAGGAAGTAATTTAACAAGAACTAAAATTGAAGAAGCTGAACTTGCAGTTAAACAAGGGGCAGATGAAGTTGATATGGTTATTAACGTTGGCATGCTTAAAGCTAACCATAATAACTATGTTAAAGAAGAAATATCATTAATTAAGCAAGCAATTGGTAAACACACTTTAAAAGTGATTATTGAAACTTGCTTATTAACAGATGAAGAAAAAGTACGCGCTTGCACACTTGCTAAAGAAGCTGGTGCAGATTTTGTTAAAACAAGCACAGGATTTTCTAAAGGTGGCGCAACAGTGGAAGATGTAAAACTTATGAGAGAAACTGTTGGTCCGGATATGGGAGTTAAGGCTTCTGGTGGAGTTAAAACCCATGAAGATCTATTAAAAATGGTGGAAGCTGGTGCTACTAGAATCGGCACTAGTAACGGAACTAAAATAATTTAGGTTGTATTATTTATATAAAGTTAATATAATTAACATTGCTGACTTAAGGAGGTGAAGAAAATGCCAAAGATTCTTGTTCGTGAAAATGAATCATTAGATGATGCATTACGTCGTTTTAAACGTCAAGTTAATAAAGCTGGTACCATCCAAGAAGTCAAGAAACGTGAATTTTATCTTAAAAAAGGCTTAAAGCGCAAAAGAAAGAGCGAAGAAGCCCGTAAGAAAAACCGTAAGTAGTTTCTAGATTAATAAAGTGAATGGGAGCCATTAAAAGCTCCCTTTCTCTTGACTTAAAATATTTAATTCTATAAACTATTAACTACATCGCAGGGTAGAGCAGTCTGGTAGCTCACGAGGCCCATAACCTTGAGGTCGGAGGTTCAAATCCTTCCCCCTGCAACCAAGTAATCACAACAGCATTGATACAATCGATGCTGTTTTATTTTAGATCTGGTTTAACTTTTAAAAGCATTGATTCAATATGAAGGTTATCCATCCATTTCTAATGTATCTTCTTGAAAAAAATCATATTGGTAAGGTACAATCTTCTTACTGGTCATGTAGAAATAAAGAAGAATTTGCATACCATAACATTAAGGTTTTAGAAAAGAATATGGATATCATTGAATTTGTAGATTCATTTAATAGCAAAAGCGATGTCGAGCTTGTAAAACTCGCTATACATGCTACATCAAATCTTTTTAATTATTTTGAATCAGTAAATGTATCTGATAATGAACAAGCTGGTTTTATAATTGATCTTTTCAAGTTATTTGTATCTACTGATAGATACGTTTCTGAACAAGAGTATGGTTTGTTTTTAAGACTTATTAATGAAACACCAGATTATTTATCTTTCCCTCAATTTTATGAAATGACAAATGGTGGTGCAGATAAAGAATTTGTTGACAGTATGATAAATAAAATTAAAGCTCTGCCGGAAGAAGTAAAACTTAATGCTGCTTCTGTTGGATTAGCAATTATATGTATTGATCATCAAGTCACAATGCCAGAATACGATATAATTTACAAAATATTATAATTTGGCTATTTACAAGCTACAGGCTACAATTTAACTATTAAGTAATTACATAACACATATTGAAGAGTAGAGCAGCCTGGTACCTCATGAGGCCTATAACCTTGAGGTCGGAGATTCAAATCCTTCCCCCTGGAACCAAGAAAACAATAAAGCGCTGATAATTATCAGTGCTTTTTTAATGTAAAGATTAAGATGTCTATAACCGGCTTAACCTCAATAGTGTTATGGCATATAAATTCAATGTAAGCGTAAATAAATACCATATATGAAAAAGCCAGGATGATTAGTTCTGGCATTTTTTGTTTGTAAAGGATGTGAGCATCGA
>JAZRZD010000002.1:0-76074 GCA_045601085.1 Bacilli bacterium
TAACCAACAATTGGTTCTTCTATTGATATTGATACAATTTCTTTGTTTAAATAAAAATATTCAATTACCTTATCGATTTCTTCATAAAGAGAATCTAGAGTTGTCTCTTTTAAAGTGCAAGTAAATTGATGATCATCTAATTTAGCTAATCTTAGTAGTCCTTCTTTATCTGAATAAAAATGAAGTCTTTGATTTTCTTGTTTAACTCCAATAATTGATGATCGAATATCCAAAATAAGGTTATTATTTTTCTCCAATGAATAAAGATATAGGCTCAAAAAATTAAATGCACATATTTCGTCGTTGAAAAAAATATACACATCTGGATAATCATTTTTAAAAGAATTTGTTTTTTGCAATGCGCCACTATCTGGATTAGTAATATTTTCACCATTAGTTTCATTTGGAACAACCTTTTGTTCTTCTATGAAAGGATGCAGTCTTATAAATGTTTGAATATACTTGCTATATAAATTAAAAAATTTATATCCTTTTTTGTTTTGTTTTTTAAATTGCTTATTTTTTAGTATTGAATTTCTCAAATCACTAATTTGGATGTCGGACTTTATTGCCCATATATTAATTTTGGCATATTCTTCAAAAACATCTTCAAAAAGAGATGCTACATTTTCAGCAGAAATATGTTTGATTTTATTGGTTTTAATCCAATTAATAAACTCATCTTTTCTATTCATTTTCTTTTAAACCGTATTCTTTAAATAGCTTTTTAAGTTTTCTCAATGTTTTAATTGTTGGATTAAAATACCCATTTTCCCATCTATTTACAGTGGCAAACGAAACTTGCAAAATATCTACTAACTCAGATTGAGACACAGTCATAACTCTTCTCAATTCCTTAATTTTTCCAGAATAACTTATTTCTCTCATACAAAACTACTTACACTTTTATAACATTTTTTTATAAAAAATTCCACTAATAAAACAAATGTTTTACTTCAAGAGAAACGTTTGTTTCAACCAAAAAAATTTATTTATAGATAATATCTATAAATTTTCAATATTTTTCCCAAGTTCATTTTCCCATTTATACATCTATCTAAAGTTATAAGTGTAGAAACCATTAGGTCGCATAACCCTAGAATCTATTGGGAGTACACGTAATTGAATGAAAGGAGAAAAAAGATAATGAATAACATCAATTCAATTAACTTCTTACATCCGGAAGAACTTGCTTCGATGCACAAAGTTCGTTTGGAAGTAACAAAAACATCTATTGGTAAAGATGCTGTTTCAAGATCTATGTTTAGCGGTTTGATTAAATTTGCTAAGGATGTTGAATATGGTTTCTCGCTCAGTAGAGATGAATACGCATTACTTAAATTAAAAAAAGAATCTAAGTATGCTGTTGATCAATTCGAATTAGAAGCAAAAGTTCGCTTCATCGAAACAAAATGGCCACCCAAAGATGGCAAACCAGGAAATTCAACATATTTAATGCAATTATGTGTTGATGATGACAGAGCGCTAAGATGGGAATTTGACATTCATAAATCAAAATTCGTCGACGTTTATAAAGCTTATGTTAATCGACATGAAATCAAAGCTTTTGAACCAGTTGTAAGAATCCCTGGCGTAAAAGAAGAACCTGTTGATATTCAAGAAGTTAAAAACACAGAAGATACTCCTTTCTAATAAGTTGCAAAAATCCTAGTAAAAAGTAAAGTTCTACATAGTAGAAAATGAGAAGCGTCTCAATAAACTAGGTATTTGGGAGGGAATTAATATGTTCCTCCCTTTTATTAACCAAAAAGGAGATAAGTAACTTCTATGAAAAGAAAAGGTAAAACAAAATTCGGCACTAAAGTACTATATGCGTTTCTGGGGTTAGGTATTATAGCTGCTTTAATTGGTTCAGGTATTGCGATATCACGTGGCATTAATAACAAAATATCTACAACCAACACTACTTCCCAAACTACAGGAGGTAATCAAAATACACAAACTAGTGAAGACTTAGATGATGATACCGGACCATCTGATACAGGAGGAAATTCCTCTCAAAACGAACAATCATCAGGTGGAAATGAATCTGGACAGCAAGGTGGAAACAGCGAATCTCAATCTGGAGGAGATAATACTTCTGGAAACGAAGAACACGAAACAACAGATTCGGTTCAGATTAACTGTTCTGCCGGAGAAGTCTACTGGTATAACAACGTAGATGATTCCACTTCTTGGAACACACTAAGTGTTGTTTGTGCCCTAAATGGTCTTCCATCAAATGCCACAGCTAGCGATAAAGGCTTATACATCTATTGTGATGATGATGCATTAGATCAATGGATTGAAATATCAGTTATGAGATCAGGATCTAAAGTTATCCTTAACTCACCTTATGCATTCCAATCCGGTGAAACAATTACCTTAACTCAAAAGAAAGCCGCTCCATTAACAGGATTTTACAAAATTCCTTTATGGATATTCGCAACAAATTACGATACGGAACAGGTTTATCACATTATTGATGTTTGGTTCCGTACAAATGCATAGGAGGTCATACAATGACTAAGAAAACATTAAAAATATTATTAGGAACCTTAATTGGTGTCCTTTCCGTAGGTGCTATTTGTGGCATCTTATACGGAGCAAACACTTCTGTACACAATTGGGTTGATAATGCTATCAATAAAATTGATAAAAATGTTCCAGAAGAATACAAAGATGTTGCAATTGAATCAAAGCTTGAATTAACTGCAGCACAATTATCAGCTCAAGGTCTTCAAACTGTAGAAGACGTTGATCCTCAATTCTCTTTAAAATTTGCTTTGAAGAATTTGCCTACAGACTTTAATGGTGATTCTAAGTTAGTCACTAAAATTGTCACAGGCAATACTGCAAATGCATATTTCAAAGCTGGAGACAATATAGCTTACGATTCAATAACTCATAATAATGGATCAGAGTTTAAGTTTAATCATAAAGCTTTCGAGAATACCAATGCATCTTCAAAATATCTTATCAAGACATATTGGGCTGCTTATCCTGATGTATTCTTAAATACAGAAGTTACATTTAAATCAGATTTCACTGGAACAGAAACAGCAAGAATGCAAATCGTAGATGCAATGGCATTAACAACCAGCTTTGCTGAACAACAAGGTGTTCAAGTTTATTCTGATGCACCAGCAACAGCATTGATTTCACCAAAAATTAACAACAAGAGAAGCAATATTTCTGCTAATGCATTAATTGCAAATAAAGTTGTTTATGGTGATGCATCAAAAGTTACATTCGCAAATGCCTTAGGTGGATCAAGTACCACTATTGGCATGTGTCATTCAAACGATATATTGGCTGTTCAACATACAAAATTCACTGAAACAGGAAAAACTGAAAACTATGTTATCAGATCATATCTTGTCGAAGATGAATCTTGCTATATGGATACTACTATTGTCTTTAAATCCAACTTTACAGCTAACTCCCATAAACCTGCAGCAGGTACATTAGACCTCGAAAGAGAAGATGATGCATCCTTGAGCACATGGGAAATTACAGCAGCTGGAGAAGAATTTGAAACAGATTTAACATTCTCTTCTACAGTTGATGCAGTTAGTTATTTAAGAGTTTCAACAGATCAAGGTAATCCAATTCCAAAATTAAAAATTGGAGCCAGAGTCTTCAGAAACGGAATTGCTGAAGTTGAAGACGACGATGTAATTACAGTTGAATTAGATGAAATTAAAGCTAATAAGACTTATAACTATTACATCGACTACGTCTGTATCCAAGATCCAGCTGCCATTACTAGAATTCCTGTCACTGTAAAAGGATATGTCGCACCAGCTCAAAATAATAATCAACAAAACAATAATAACCAACCACAAAATTCACCTCAAAATGCTCCACGCATGATGATGCCTAGAATGTTGGCTATTAATCCTGCTGATTCAACAAGCTGTCAATTAACTGCAACACTTCTTCCAGCAGATGCAACAGATAAGAAAATTACATGGACTGTTTCTAATTCCAAAGTAAGTTTAAACAAAACAACAACTGAATCAGGAGAAGCAGTTACTATTTCTGTAAGCACTCCTTTTGATGGAATCATTAATGTTATTGCTAAAGCTGATGTTGATTATTCCATTGCTGCAACTTGTCAAGTTACTTATGCAGGATAGGAGGAATTGACTTATGAAGAAACCATTAAAAATTCTTCTTATCTCAATCGCTGCTCTTGCTATTGTAGGTGGAGTTGCCGGTGTCGTATTTGGCACTAATAATACAATTAGAACTTGGTTTGATGAAAAAGTTAATGGAAATAATTCAGGAATAAGTTATCCATCTTATGATGAAGATGATTTCAATAATTCTTCTTCTGGAGGAAATACATCATCTGATTCAGGTAATACATCTGGAGGAAACACTTCTAGTGATAATACTCCAGGAGGTAATAACTCAGGAAACCAAGGTGGAAACTCCCAATCTAATCCAGGGGATGATTCTGGAGGATCTGGTTCAGGCTCTGGCGGAGAAAGTCAAAATCCACCTCTAGATCCTGGAGATTACGATGACGAAAACTGTGAAATCATCTTATCTAAATCAAAGATTTATTTAGAAAAATCTGATTTGACTAGTGATACATCAACACCATTCTCCGCAACTATTGATGGAAATCCTAGCGATGATAGATTACTTTGGTGGCCATTATCAAATGCACACCTTAGTATTTCTAAAACCGTAACCGAATCTGGCGAAGAACTAACTGTCACTTCTGCTTTCTTTAATGAAACACAATATATTCGTGTTTGTATGTTAGCAAATACAAATATTTACAAGGATCTTCCAGTAGTTTATGTAAACGATTTTACAAAGATGGAAATGGTTGGAATGGGTATATTTAGTTCACCAACAAGCGGTTCATCTAAAGCAATGTGCAGTGCAACAACATATCAACCAAGCGCTTCTGAAAAAACGTGGACAGATCATGCAGGCACTTATTTCCATTGTGATCCTTTATATAGAAGCCAGTCTGGGTGGTATTCAACTCCAGAAGTAGCTTTAGAAGAAGGCCACATGATTGAAGTTACAGCATCACCTGGAGCTGCCGTTTATATTAAATCTCTAACACATACACATTCTAAAGATGATTTCTATGTTATGAGAGAGGATCACGAATTTAATCCTAGAGAGCAAGAAACATTTACAGTTGCTGAATTCACAGACATCGAATTTGATTCTACAGCTCTATTCTATGAGGATTATGGAAGTGATTGGCAAATTTACTTTATGTTAGAAGTTCCTTCTGACTTCGAAGGTCAAACTGGTACCGTTGTTCTTACTTTAATGAATCAATGGTATTATGCGATTCATTTCAATGCATACCATGGTGTTACTAGTAACACATTAAATGAAACTGAAGTCAGTTTTGAGGCTTAATTATGAATAAGCTTGCCAAAATCCTAATTGGATGTGGCGCTATTGGTTTACTTGCAGGAGGAATTGCGTTTGGTGTTGCCATCAACAAAGATTCTGAACCAGTTATTAACCAATCAGTGCTTTATATCGGAATTCCAAAAACACAAGATGAGTTACCAGTTAAATTACATATTACAGTTAGATCTTCTTCTGGAACTGCTACAAAAACTTACAGTTCTGAAGATCTTCAACCTCTAGAAGGTCAAGATGAAAATCTAGTCTTCTTAAATTATTCATATGATCCAGTAATTCCATATGGAAACACAGATATTGGATATTGGTTGAGCGATGAATCCAACTCGATAAAAGTAAGGACTGAATGTCTTGAATTAATTTATTCCGATTACATCAATATCGATAAAACAGGAATTTGGTTTGTTAATGTAGCTTCTCAAGATGGTTATGCTCCAGATTTCTCACATAGCTATATTTATAGCTCAGGAGGTATCTCAGTATGATCAAAGAGTT
This sequence comes from Bacilli bacterium, assembly GCA_045601085.1. Lineage (GTDB taxonomy): Bacteria > Bacillota_I > Bacilli_A > RFN20 > CAG-826 > JAZRZD01. The sequence goes on from JAZRZD010000002.1 coordinate 5,908, forward strand.
AGGTTTAATTCTTGGAACGGTATTCTCAATGAGTGCCGTTCCTCTAAGAGCTCCAGGAGAAAATACACTTAGTTTCAACATCACAACTTCTACCGTTGCAGAGGATCTAAGTGTCTTCTATCACAACCAGTATCCTAAAAATACTCTCTCCTATTTAGTTCCGAACACTAAAAACGGAGATCAGTATGACGACTTCAAGTTATTAACGATGTATGCATATCAAGGAGACTTATATCTTTACTTCTTTGCATCATCACCATTTACATTCGATGACGTTAGGATGGAATATTCCATCTCCACCACCCTTTCTGAAGATAGTACAACAATTATCGAAGATTGGCATGAACGTGGAGAAGCATTCCAATGCAGCGTTCACGATTACAATGGATCAGATAAGAAATTTTACAAAGTTGTAGCTGAAGATTTCTATGATCATGATGTCGGAGATGTTCACCGTGTTAAAGTTAAAAAACTAAACATGTATCAAGGCGATGAATACCATTACATGTGCCGCAATTGTGACAATGCCGAATATTCATGGAAAGATGCAGCTCAAAACGAAGATCAAGTTTATACATATTATAAAGATAACTATTTAATAGTTAATGATGCTAAATATATCCAGCAACTAGTAAATACAAAGTATTCTACTGTTACTCAAACACAAGCTATCGAAGCTAGAGAAATAAATTGGTTATTCTTTACTTACGATTATTCCTCACTCGGCCCAAATTACCAGTTAGGAAAATTAAAAGAAATTGATATAGCTTACGAATATCTCAGCTATACAGCAACATACCGTGTAGATGGAGCACCATATGCCACTTTATATGCGGGTGGATACAAAGATCCAAACAATTTCTTTGATAGAAACGGTCATGGATCAAGAGAAGCAGAATTTACATTAAATAAATCAAATAGACTTGAGACTACAGTTACGCCGTCAACTAGAACAATCGATACAGTTACAGACCAAGCAACAATTTTCTTCTTCTGGAACATTACTCATAAAATCAATTATTCATATAACACGATTCAGGCATTAGATGATAATTCATTAAGTTCAATTGGAGACGCAGATTTTAAAAAATTCTGTGAATCCCAAAGAGATCACTACAAATGGGCTATTGATTTTAGAGAAGATAACCGTGTGTTACAAAAAACTGAAAACGATGTTCACGGCTTTGTTGAATGGTGGAAATCAACTCAAAAAGCCACCACTACTTGCCATCAAGCTTCTAGTGTTACAGCTACTAGATTTGTATTCGAAAACCAGGATGGAACTGCTGAATTAAATGCAATCATGAATCCTGTAGAGATTAGCGAAACTCTCGCTACTTCTCCAACTGTTTATACAACTGTCAGCTTTACATTAGGAAGCGAAGAAGCAACCAGAAAATTCTGGATAATAGTTGGAATAATTGGAGGCATTCTTGGATTAGCTGGAATTATTTACTTAATTATTAAGCTAAAACGCAAAGGTGTCTTCAAGAAAAAACCTAAAGAAAACGGAGGTAATAAAGATATGGCTTACAGAAGCAAATCATACAAACCTTATAATGCTAAAAAGGCTAAAAAAGGTTATAAACGTCGCAAACGTTATTAATTAAAGGATGTTCGGTGTTTTTAAAAAGCATCGCATTCTTAAGCTCATAGGTTTAACCTTTGGGCTTTTCCTTCTTTGGTATTTAGTATCTCCAGCAATTGATATTATCCGTGGCCAAGATGTCCAAATAACAGAATTAGTTGGAACATATGCTTATGGAACAGATCATATTGTTGAATTCTATACTGAGACCATTGGAAAAATGGTAAGTGAAGGAGTTCCAACTGAATTTATGTATACATTAGATAAAGGAATAATCAGTTGCCATTCTGTTGGTGATAATCCTCATGATTGGGAAATGAGAACTCTATCTAATGGAGCGATCTTCAATTGTTACGACTCCACTTACCTCTTTAAGAGGAATTAGAATGCAAGCTTTTAAAAGAATATTAAAGCATCTTATAGCTATTCTTATTATCTCTATTCCACTATTAGTCATTTATCTTAAAGAACCTTGGATGCTTCCAAGAATTATTGTTACTGGTCAATCATTATTCAACAAAACTAAGTCATCAATATTGTTTTATATGAATAAGGAATATACAGCTCCTTATTTAATTGAAACAACTTGGAGCATTCCAGGAAGCGTTCATATTATTCCAAACTTCAATTTTGATCTTTGGGGAAAATCAATAAAGAATTATTTCCAAATTTTGTTCTCTTATCAAAATTTTCTATCATGGACTTTAAGAACCAGTGATGGATTAATTGCTTTATCAAGATTCTTAATGATTGCAATTTGCTTATTCTTGTTATTCTATCTTTTCTTTCAAGCTTATTTTGATGAAAATCAATTCGATTACACTAGAAAAAGCAAACCTTTGCAGTTCTATTTGAAGCTCAAGGAAGGATTCTTTACTAAAATTAAGAATGCCGTTGTTAGCTTCATTAAATGGTTTAAATCATCTATTTATTTTTCAATTTTAATTACAATAATAATTTTCAATTTTGCATTGCCATTCTTAGTAATCGATCTTGTTTCTGAATATTTTTACATCTTTACAAGCTTTGATTTTGTTTCATTGTTAGACACAGTTTCTTCTGCAATTATAACAATTTACCAAGGCATAGCTTTCTTCCCATTGTTTATAAAAATTTTATTCATATTAGTTTTGATTAGAATTTTAACTTTGTTAAGAGCTAGAAGATTTATAGAAGGAAAATTAATTCCAAGAGATGAAAAGATGGTAAATAACGATACTGGAGTTTTCACTTTGATCCTAGGAAAAATGCGAGGCGGTAAAACAACATTAGCAACTTCCATGGCCAGAATCATGAACACCATTTATCACAAAAATGCTTACGAAAACATGACTCGAGTCTCATTAATGTTTCCAGATTTTCCATATATTGCTTTAGAAAAAGAAATTATTCGATTAGCTAAAAAGCGAAGGATAGTTAATATGGAACAAGCTGCAAAATATGTGATGAACATTTATAAAGCTGGTAACAGTAAACCATTTGTTCTATTCGGTTATGATGTTAGTAAGCAAAAAACATTCTTCTATGACGGTGCTTCTTCGTTAAGTTTAGAAGATGCATTAATAATTTATGCAGAAAGTTATTGGATCTACTTCCATGACGGTAACTTAATTGCATCCAATTTCCCAATAAGAACAGATGACATTAAATTAGATAATGGCCATCTGATTTTGTGGGATTATGACTATTTTAGAAGAAAAAACAAAACAGAATTATGGAAACATTCTTCTTTATCTCACATCTTAGTTTTTGATTCTCTAAGAATGGGAAAGAAGATTGATTCGAAAAACATTTATAAAGATACAGCTGGACCTATGGTTGCTGTTTCTACAGAATTCGGCAAAGAATATGGAAATATGGTTACTAATTTGGCCTATGATCCAAAAGATGATAAGGCAAATCCTAAAAACGATTTATTGGATTATTCCTTAAAACTTGGCGGACATATGGCAAATATATGGCATACCAATTTCTTCAAATTTATTGCCGATGAACAAAGAAGCGGATCATTATCTGCTAATTTAGTTGATGTAGCTCAATCAATATTTACAGCTGATAAAAAGAATCAAAAGGAAAAATGTGCCCTACACCTATTCGTGTATGAGCCGCTTATCTTAGATTGGATAATTTCAATTAGAGAAAGATTTTATACAAAGTATAGATTTGCAAGAGAGGATTCAACACTCTTGTTTTATCTTCTTAATCGCTTAGCTAATTATGCTTATGCAATTGAGTCATTTGTATATATGCGTTATGGATATAAACAAATTAATCTTCCTAGATGTACTTGTGATTCAACAGGAAACATTAAAGAAGGCGACATGGAGAAATTTTATATCATTAACTTCATTGATTATGCTGATAGATTCGAATCGGCTTGTATGAAGGATTTCTTAAATCAACACAAGAAAGATGCATACAGAGGATTCTTTGATCTACCAGAATATAAAAAGTTAATGCCAAATAAAGTTGAATGGTCGACTCAGGGAAGTTATCTAGTAAATGATTTACTGGATCCAACTCGTAAATTTAGCGCAACTCTCTCTTCCAAGCATGGTAACGGCTCCAGGCGAACAAGTGTCGCGGACCGTTACCATCTTAGGAAAGGAGGCGCTAATAAGAGATGAGTATGAATAACAATGAGAGCGGAGCGGGGCGTAATGGTAATACGCCCCCTAAAAAGTTCGAAACGACTTCCGTTTGTATCGATTATCTAAAGATAAGAGTTACAGGGAATCGTGAAGAAGATAGGAGTAGATTTGAAAATTTATTCAAAATACTTCAAGTTTATGAATACGAAACGGAAAAGAGTAATGGACGTTATGGATACCAAACAATGTTAGGTTTATTTCCTGGATGTACATTCAACTATGGAGGCCATTTCACAAAAACTTCAAAAGGTGAAGATACTTCACTGCTCGAAATGTCAGGAAAGGGCTGTAGAGAGTTTGAGGATAGATATTTCTCATTTAATCCAGATAGAGGAATCTTAACTAGAGAAGAAATTTTAAGATCTGGATGGATTGCCTTAATTGAAGAATGCAGTCGATTGGGTGGCGTAGCTACCAGAATTGATATACCAGTTGATGATATGTCTGGTGTATTAGAAATTGCTGAAATTAAAGAAAAAATTTCAAAAAAAGAATATGCAACTAGAATGCGAAAGCTTTCTACCTCACTATCTCATGATGAGGAAGAACACCAAGAATCAGTTTTACAAGAACCTGATAAATTGCGTGATAGAGTGTCAACAGAAGACGCAAAAAGAACGGGTTATTCAGCTACTTTTGGCAATCGCGATCATTTACAACTTTGCATTTATGACAAGGCTGCTGAACAACATAATAAAGGAAATTTTATGAATGTTGAAAAATGGATAAGATTCGAAGTTCGATATTATCATAAAAATGCGGAATTGTTGCTTCCACTACTTCTTGATAGTCTAAAGAAAAAGGATTTTCACAAATTTGCAGTTGCTCGATTAAAAGGAATCTTTGAATTTAAAGAATGTTTAGATAATAAAAATCGCGCGAAAAACAAATCCTGGTCAAAATGGGAAGAATTTACAAACGGTGTCGAAAAAGAATCTGGATTTTCCATAGTTCATGGTGTTCCGACTATTCAATCAAACGCTTTATGGCTCAAAAAGGATGCATCATTAGCACTTGGCAAACTAGTATCTTGCTTAGATGTGCCTTTAAGTGAAATGATGGCAGCTTATGCGTTAGAGTTTATTCATAGAGCTGATAATTCACACCTACAAGCTATAAATCAATGGCGTAGAAGCAAAAACAAGGAACCATTTAGAAATCTTAAGGAAGTTAAAAATTACATCATTTCCAAACCAGATTTTCCTGATGAAATTCACGAAGAAACAATAACAATGATTCTTGCGATTGGAAAACCAGAAAAAGATGATAAAGGATAATGAAATTGTTGTACTTACAAAGGATGATTTTATAAAACTTTCAAAAGAAAAACCTCTAATAGATGAAAAATCTATTCGAAAATTAATGGTTCCTATATTAGCAGAAATGATTCGTGCTAAATATATATCTGATAAAAAGAAATCCTCAGATGGTTAAAAAGCCAAATGAGGATTTTTTTAATATCTATTAAGATTTTTTATAATTTCATCGGTATTTGCTTTTATCTCTTTTTCGAGATCGCTAAGCTCATCAAGGATTTCAGAGTTAACAAGTTGAATGAAATCATTATCATTAGTTCTTCTTTTGATATCTCTCGTTTTTTTAAAGCGCATTATTTTTTCAATTGCTTTATTTATATCGTTATAAAGGTAATCGCTTATATAAGAATTATCAAAAAGGAAGTCATTATATTCATTCATTTTTTTAATGGATTTAGAAACTTTTTTGATCGTGTTGCTTCTGAGACAATACAGATTCATTAGATTGTCACAAAAAGCATTACGTCTAATTTCGAAGTCAAAATTAACATTCTCTAAATCATAATTTTTCATATAAGCTCCTTCTATTAATGGTAATTTTGAGCCTTTATTTGACTTAAATATCAATAAGGCTACCCTTCGGCTCTAGGGCGAAACGTACAGCTATCTATTACGGCCCATAGGTACTTGAATGCCGGGCGAACACGAATACTTAGCGCCATCTACGAAGCCTTCTAGAACAGCTTAAAAATAGTATATCACGTGTTTAATAAAAGTGTTATATTTTTTTAATAATTATTTAATAAGACCATCTTTGATGAAAAGTTCATTTAAAACTCGCTTTTGCTTCATCGTTGGATTATATTTTCCATTTTCCCACCTATTTAATGTAACGAAACTTACACCTAATTGAGCTGCAAACTCTTCCTGAGTAAGAAAATGCTTTTCTCTATATTTTTTAATTAATTTTGCGAAATCCATATTAAATCCTTGTATCAGTATTATAACATTTGAATTGAGTGAAGAAAAAGCACCAATTACGGTGCTAATTTCTATCCAATGATCTTTCAAGTCTTTCTCTCTCTAATCTTCGAGCTTTAGCTCTTTCAAGATAAGGACCAAGATCATCATGGAAGGCATACAGATATTTATTTACATAAATACATTGGTACGCCTGATACTTCGTTTGGTGACCCATATCGGATTCGAACCGATGAATGTATCCTTGAGAGGGATATGAGTTAAGCCTCTTCTCCAATGGGCCATAAGAGTCATTGCTCTATAAAGAGGCAATAACTTTATCTATTCTTTTATCACATCTATCCTTAGAAAGGACTTTCATGACGTAATATAAGTTAGGGGAATTCTTCTTACCAGTTAAGGTAATTCTAAGCATCTCTGCTACATCAGAGACACTTCCAATATATTTGTCTGATTCAAGCTTATATTCTTTACCACTACCAGCGTAGCCTAAAGAAGAAGCAATTTCTTTTAAATTATTAAACCAGGATTGTTCATCTTGATCTAATGATAAATTCTCTTTAACTTTTAAGAGAGTTTCTTTAATTATCTCTTTAGAGAATTTCTCATTATATGGTTCTTTAACTATAGAATCATATTTATCATCATAGAAGAATGAGATAGAAGACACTAAGTCAGAGAGTTTTTCATAATCTTTTCTTGGTTTTTCTTTCTCTCTTTCAATATTCATAATATCCATAAAATAGTTTTCATCTCTAGAGATAAGTTCTTTAAGTTCTGGATCATATTCATTAGCGTAATTCTTAGCTAAATATAATATTTCATATTTAGTTTTTCTCGCTAATATCTCTTTTGAAAAGAATTTTAATTTACCAATATCAAATAATGCACCTTCTCTAGAGAACTTTTCAAAAGAGAAATTAAATTCTTCCATATGGGAGAAATTATGAGCAAATATCCATTCTTCAAAATTAGAATTAGCAATGGTATATAAATACATTATTAATGCTTCTGTTGGATAACCATCTTTAAGGAAGTATGATACTGCTGCTTCATTATCTAACCTTTTAGATAATTTACGTTTATTACCAGTAGTATCATCTACTTTCATAATTACAGGTAGATGAGCGTAGTTAGGAAGTTTCCAACCTAAAGTAGTAAATAATTCTACATGGATTGGTAAAGATGATATCCATTCTTCTCCTCTTATAACAGTGTTAGTTCTCATAAAGTGATCATCTACTGCGTGCGCAAAGTGATAGGTTGGAAGACCATCACTTTTTAAGATAACGATATCTTGATCATTTTCCACTCCATCAAGAGTGCCTCTAATTAAATCATAGAACTTAACTTTTCTTATATGGTTACCACTACTTTTAAATCTAATAACGTATTTCTCACCATTTTTAATCTTTTCTGCTTTTTCATCATTATTTAAGAATCTACATTTAGCGAACACTCCATAATAACCAGGAATAATTTTATTAGCTTCTTGTTTGCTTCTTATATCATCAAGAGCTTCTTGAGAACAAAAACAAGGATAGGCTCTACCAATAGAGATTAAGTATTTAATACATACTTTATAGATATACGCTCTATGGGATTGTTGATATGGGCCATAGTTACCTTCTTCATGATCACCAAAATATCCCTCAAATGGAGCGATATTAAAAGTATGTAATTGATCAAGTAGTTGTTTACCACTACCTTCAATTTCTCTTTTAGTGTCTGTATCCTCTAATCTAACAAAGAATACACCACCAGTTTGACTTGCGAATTTATGACATATCATACTGGTAAACAAACTACCAGTATGTAAGAAACCTGTAGGAGAAGGAGCAAACCTTGTAACCAAGGCACCTTCTTTAAGGTTTCTTGGAGGGTATTTCTTCTCAAGGTCATCAATAGTTTCTTTAATATCAGGGAATATAAGTTCTGCAAGTTCTTTATCTGTAATCATAATAAAATCTCCGTTAGTAATTATATTTCATTATTCATATTATTTCATTTAAATAAATATGATTTATCAAATGTAACAATAAGATTGCCATTAAAAGTGTTGATAATACATATAGTTGTGATAACATAGAGGTATCAAGGATCTAGGTGACCTTAAAAAGAAAGAGAGTGGGGGCAAACCACTCTCTTTTTTCATTTACATCAGGTGCCAAGGATCTAGGTTTTAGTATTTAATTAAAACTACTAATACAATTAACAGTACTAATATAAATACCGTTGTAGAGAGAAACTCTTTAATAAGAATCTCTCCTTTCATAAATCTAGATTACCATGGCGCCCGGTAATCTCTTTAGCATCCTTGTGCCTCCTTTTTGTAAACTATCCGAATTACTCCGGCAAAACAAAAGTTAACATATATAAAATATTTAATCAAATACCCATATAGCGTTCCATATTATAAATAATATAGTTACTTATATATAAACTAATAATATAGTATTTATTATTTAAATATGGAAAAATTTTATTAAAAAATTATTCCATAATAAAGTATTGATAATTATAGGATAGATGATATTATAAAGATGCCAAAGTGCTAGAAAAAATTAAAGAAAAGAGAGGGGTTGCAGCCACTCTCTTTTTCATTATCTATTAATAATTCTAGAGAGTAGCACCACTCAAAAAGTATTGATAAATGGTACCACTATGATAATATATAGGTATCAAGGATCTAGACAATCTAAAAAAGAAAGAGAGTGGTTGCACCCACTCTCTTTTTTCATTTACATCTGGCGTCAAGAATCTAGACTTAGTATTTAACTAAGACTATTAATATAATTAACAGTATTATGATAAATGCTGTTTTAGGAAAGGAATTCAATAATTAAATCCTTCCTTTCGTTAGTCTAGATCACCTTGACGTCAGTAGGTGACCTCTTTTCATTCTTGAACCTCCATCTTGTAAACTATCCGAATTGCTCCGGCAAAACAAAAGTTAACATATATAAAATATTTAATCAATTACCCATATAGAGTTCCATATTATAAATAATATAGTTACTTATATATAAACTAATAATATAGTATTTATTATTTAAATATGGAAAAATTTTATAAAAAAAATTATTCCATATAAAATGTTGATAATACATAAAGATGTGATAATATAAGGCTAACGAGGGGCCGGATTTAATACTTAACTAAAACCACTAATATGATTAACAGTATTAATGTAAATACCGTTGTAGAGAGAAACTCCTTACATTAAATCTAAATCACCTGACTAGTCACGCTGGTCCCTTTATATTCTTTAACCTCCAAATGTTAGCTATCCGGATTAATCAGGCAAAAGAAAACTTAACAGATAATAAAACATTGGATAATAATAGTCTTGATGTTATTATAAATTCATCAAAGATCTAGGTGACCTTAAAAGAAAGAGAGCAGGGATGAAATGCTCTCTTTTTTCATTATCTATTAATAACTTATTGCATTAAGATATTCATTTGTTATAATAATAAAGCACTCAAAAGAATGCAGGTGTAGTTCAGTGGTAGAACACTACCTTGCCAAGGTAGTTATGCGAGTCCGATTCTCGTCACCTGCTCCAGATAGCAAATTTGACTCGTTAGAGTCTTTTTTTATTTTTGTTTAAGTTTATGTAATCTAACTACAAAATCTTGAATAGAATCTTCATCTAAATTAGGAATATCTCTAGATTCAATAGCCTCTAATAGCTTTTCTAATCTATTGCGTTGGATAATGTAATATTTGCTAGAAGTATTCTTAATAGCGACATTACATTCATTATTGATTAACGCAACACCGATAAATAAATCTTCATTTAATGCAGAATAGCTAGAGAATGATTCTACTAACGTTTTAACATCAATTAATGGATTAATATGATATAACTTTTCTCCATTGTCTTTATTAACAATAATATTAGAATCGTGTTGATCGCCAGTAAGATGGCCATCAAAACGATAATCTAAGATTAGATATATGTATTTATCGCCAAATAACATATGGTCAATCTTATATTTATATTTCTCATCAAAGGCAAAAGAGAAATTATTAATCAATAAATAATCTTTACTATTAGATATGGCGTATATCTTTTTGTAGTAATATTCTTTGAACTTAATATTGTTATGTCTTTTTATTAATGGAAACACTACAAAAATAAGTAAACAAACAATCACTACGATTGGTACAACAATAATAAATATTATTTGCGCTGCTGTTAAAGACATAATTAATCAAATATTGTTTCCTTATTTTTAGCAGCGTTTATCATACGCATTAATAGTTCCATAGATACTTTCTTAGAAATAGGTGGAAGATTATCTATATCAAAGAATGCTACATCATCTGTTTCATATTCATGTTCATGAAGTGGATTAATTAGTTCTCCTTCAAATATAGCGACATATTCAGGGAGGCCTACACTACCTTCACTAGGTAAACGATTAAGTAATCCCACTAGACGAACTATGTTTACATCTGCTCCTGCTTCTTGAGAACATTCTACTTTTGCGGCTTCACTAGGAGTTTCATATAAATCAGCCCATCCTCCTGGAAGAGAATATAAATGAGAATTAACTTCTCTAACAAATAAGACTTTAGTTCTTGTTTTATCAAATATGACAGTTCTAACAGAGATATTAGGTGTTGGATATATATCTTTTTGGAAATAATTAGGACGATCAAAATTGACCAACATAAAATTTTCTAAGTATTTCTTAGATAATTCATTTATTTCATGATAGTTAGTCAAAGCATATGGATCTTTAGAATAAGTTAATCCAATTTTAGCGATAGACTGAACCTTAATTAAAAAGTCATAAAAAGATAAGTCCGCCATTATTCAACAACGACCGCTTTTACTAATGAACGTGGATTATCTACGTTTAAACCTTTATCTTTACTTGTGTTATAGGCAATTAATTGTTCACAAACTACTTTGACAATTGTTTCTAAATAATAACATACATCTTCTGTTACAAAAGAATCACTTTCTAAAGAAAGATGTTTAGAAGAAATGATAATTAAATCTGCTCCTTTAGAGTAGATATCTTGTAAGTTATTTCTAAATAATTTATTAGTGGTGTCATCACTAATTAAGCCCACTACTGGGACACCTTTTTCAATTAATGCAATAGGGCCATGTTTAAGTTCGCCACCAGGATATGCTTCTGAATGGATATAACATGTTTCTTTAAGTTTTAATGAGCCTTCCATAGCAGCAAAATGATCAATACCTCTTCCTAGGAAGAATGCATTTTTAGCGTTAACAAAATATTTTGATAAGTCTGCTAATTTATTTTGGCGTTTAATAATATCTTCTACTGCTCTTTTAGCGTCCATAACTTCGCAATAGATATTTGGATTACCTTTAACAGATTCCATTAACATAGCAATCATTTCTACTTGAGCAACATAGCTTTTAGTAGCAGCAATAGCTTTTTCTTCGCCACAATCTAAAGGTAAGCACCACTTTGCTAATTTATCGATAGAAGAATTTCTAACATTGGTAATAGAGACAATATCACCTTTAAGATATTTCTTACATGCTAATATATCAGCGGTTTCTCCTGATTGACTTACTAAGATAAATACAGGCTTTTTGCCGTAGATAATTGGGTTATACGCCCATTCTGAAGCAATATATGCATCAGAGATTTTACCTAATTTTCTAGCTAGATACACTCCTACCATAGAAGCGTGGTAGCTAGTGCCACATGCTAAGAAAATAATGTTGTCACTTTTCTTAATAGCTTTAATTAATTTTGGATCAAAACTTACTTTCCCATCCTTCATATAACGGGATAAAATTTCTTCCATTATTCTTGGAGATTCTTCAATCTCCTTAATCATATTAAATGGATAACTTTTCATATTCACACCCCTTAATAACTAATACCTTTAATGTATTCAACAAGTTCATCAACTATCTTTTGACAGATTTCTGTAGAACTTGCTTCCACCATGACACGAACTAATTGTTCTGTACCACTAGGTCTTACTAATATTCTTCCATCACCGTTAAGTGATTTTTCTAATGTGTTGATTAATTGATTAAATCCCACATGATTCATAACGGCGTCTTTATTGCTAACACCAACGTTTTCTAATACTTGAGGGAAACTTAAACAATCTTTAGTTAATTCTTCAAGTGACATACCCTTATTAGCGATGACATTTAATGTATGGATTGCAGTTAACATTCCATCACCAGTATTTAAATCATCATTAAAAATGATGTGACCACTTTGTTCGCCACCAATTGAAAGATGTTTTTCTTTTAATTTGGCTTGAACATATTTATCACCAACTGATGTTTCTTCATAATCAATGCCTTTATTTGTTAAGGCTTTCTTTAGGCCTAAATTGCTCATTACTGTAATAACAATTTTGTTATCAGTTAATAAGCCTTTTTCTTTCATATATAAAGCATTGAGATACATGGTTTTATCACCATCCACAACATCGCCTTTGGAATCCACTAAAATTAATCTATCAGCATCACCATCAAAGGCTAAACCTAAATCATAATTACCTTCTTTGATTTTCTTACATAAGAAGTTAATGTGGGTTGAACCACAGTTATCATTAATGTTCGTGCCATTAAATGAATCGTTTAATATTTCTGCATTAAGATGTAAACGATCAATAAATAATTTCTTAGCAGTAACTGAACTACTACCATGAGCGCAGTCAATTAAAACATGTAATTTAGAATAATCTCCATCCGCTTTAGTGGCTAAGAAATCTAAATATTCATTCATTTGCTCTTTAGCGATAATTAATCTACCTAACTTTTCATTAGAGATTAATGGAAGGTCGTCTTGTTCATTATCTATGTATTTCTCAATTAAAAGTTCAATATCATTAGATAATTTCTCTCCAGTAGGAGCAAATATTTTAATACCATTATCAAAGAATGGATTATGAGAAGCACTAATCATAATGCCAAAGTCATAATCATTATTTTCTACTAAATAAGAAATACTAGGAGTTGTGGTAACTCCAAGTTCATACACATCTCCACCACTAGCAGTAATGCCAGCAATAAGAGCGCTATCAAGCATATTTCCGCTTAATCTTGTGTCTCTACCTAAAAGGATTTTATTTTTCTTTCCATTAGGGTATTGACCAATATATCTACCAATTCTATAAGCTAATGTCGCGGTTAATTTAACGTTAGCAATACCTCTAACGCCATCAGTGCCAAAATATTTTCCCATATTATTCAGCCTCAAACTTCATGTAGTTTTCGAAAGCTCTAATAAAGTTATCTGGATCAACAGTTTCAAGTTCACCATTAACTGCGATAGATACTCTACCAGTTTCTTCACTAACAATAACAGTGATAGCATCACTTACTTCACTAATACCAATAGCGGCTCTATGACGGGAACCATATTTACCAGCAAATGGTTTAGTAGATGGGGTAAAGAATACACTAGCGTATGTTATTTCATTACCATGGATAATAACTGCACCATCATGAAGTCTTGTCCCAGGATAAAAGATTGTTTCTAATAATTCATGAGTAACAGGAGCGTTAATAGGAACACCATTTTTAGAAATATCTTTAAGTGTTGTGGACTTTTCAAAAGTCATAATTGCACCTGTTCTTGTATTTGATAAGTTAATTATTGCTTGTTTAACTTCATTATATAAGGCTTTAGAATCATAGATTTTTTCTAATCCAAATTTACCATTTTTAGCAGTCTTCTTACTAAATGGAGCAGCTAAAAATTTACGTAAATCACCAATATTTGAATATAAAATCATAAAACATCCAACTGTATATAAACAAATAGAAAGGATGTATAACCAAATTAAATTAAAAATAAACGCAAAGACAGATAATGCAGTAAACACTAATACAAAGACTAAAGCTGTTTTACGCTTAGATAATTTAATGACTGCAAAACCGCAGACAATAAAAGTAAGTGCTATAAAAATAATATTAAGCACTAAATTACCGGTATTCCCGGAGTCCCATACAAAGTCCATAATTTTACCTCGCAATCCAAATCACCACAATTTGATTGTGTATGTACACACATTATAATATTGCGGGCGGATATGTATCAAATTATTTTTCTATCTTTATAAAATTTGGTTTTTTAATAACTTCTTTTTTCTTAAATGGAGTTTTATGTTTCTTTTTGAAGCGAAGCAATTGTGCCTCTCCATATTCTGTAATAGCGAGATATAAGTTATCAGTGTTTTCATCATATATCTTTTTAAGATAACCATATCTAAGTAACATCAATATGTATCTAGATAATTTCTTACTTGGATAAGAGATTAGACTACGATAAGTAGAAACATCATTAAAAGATATAGTTTCATCATCAACTTCACCTTTAAGGATATTTAAAACACCTTTCACTAAAGGGTAATATCCTTTTTCATTTATCTCTTGGATAGTTATCATTATTTTATAATGAGTTATTTTAGGTTTGAATGAAGTAGCCATTAAGAAAATTATATATCATTATTAAGCAAAAATAATGTTTTTTGCTACAATAGTAATGAGGTAAAACTTATGTCAAACCATATTGAAGCAAATAAAGAAGATATCGCAAAGATTGTTTTAATGCCTGGTGATCCAAATAGGGCTACTTGGTTAGCGGAAACATATTTAAAGAATGTAAAACTAGTTAATAATTACCGTGGAATGCTAGCATATACAGGATATACAAAAAAGAACAACACTAAAGTGACTATAATGTCTTCTGGTATGGGTATCCCATCTATGGGCATATATTCTTATGAATTATTTGGTGAATATGACGTTGATATCATTATAAGAATTGGTACATGTGGCACATATCAAGAACATATAAATGTAGGGGATATTATTGTAGCAACATCTAGCTCCACTAACTCTAATTATGCAAATCAATTTAGACTAGAAGGTGGCATATATTCTCCTTGTGCAGATATTGATGCTTTATATCAAGCAAAAAGATTATGTGAAAAACATAAATATAATGCTTATTTCGGTAATATTTTATCTAGTGATAATTTCTATAATGACAACAAAGAAATGCGTGGTCGTTGGTCAAAACTCAATGTTTTAGCGGTAGAAATGGAAACTTATTCGTTATACACAAATGCTGCTTCATTTAGAAAAAGAGCATTAACTTTGTTAACAGTAACCGATAATCTAGTTAAAAAACAAACTCCTGCCAGCAAAGAAGAACGTACTTCTGGATTATCCACTATGGCGGAATTAGCCATTGAAATATCAGAAAATTTGTAATTAATTTTTAAATTCTTCATCAGGAATAAGAATCATACAGATTCCACCTGGAAGATTAAGGAAAATAATATTTAAAATAGAAATCGCTAAGAGGTCTTGTCTACACTTAGCTTTTTTTATTTTATTTCTAGCAATCATTATAAATATAATAGGTAAGCAAAATATGCTCATAAATACAAAGCAAACAACAATTAGAGTTATTGCAGTTTGTTTTGCGAATTCAATATCTATTTCACTAGTTTCTATTACTGCTTGCACTAATGCATCAAATGAAGTGATAAACATTAAGGCAAATACAAGGAAAATAACAGCGATAATGATATCGAATATCATGAATATTGTATTTAATATGTTAGCGGCTTTCTTCATACCTTATTATATTACCTTATATCTAATAGAAAGTATAAACACTTGGCATATATTTTAATAATGATGAAATTTATATCTTTCATATGTCGCTCTTTTCAATAACTTAATTATGATCCAGTTCATAAACAAGTTTTAGATTATTCATTTAAAAAAACAGCCATAATGAGGAGTTCTCAATATTAGCTGTTTTATTAACTAATTTTTAATAAATACGATTAACCGTAAATTATATCTCTTAGATAATCATTGAGATTATAGAAATTAACTGTAGGCTCTATGTCCACTAATTCGTATGTAGCGTTTAATGTTACCGCATAGACATCATCACCATCATATTGGGTAATTTCAATTTTGGATATGTTACCCATATCAGTGTATGTGTAATTAAATTCAAGATAGATAGAGTCAAATTCTCTATCAGTGCTGACTTGGAAAGATGATAACTTGTTTTTATCATCGTAGTTATATTTGATGCATGTTGAATTATAATCATCAATAACTAAGTTACTAAATGGAATTACTTCAATATCTGATTTAGTTGTGAATGTAAAACTATCAGCGTTTTCTAAAGAAAGAAGATTAATAACTTTTGTTTTACCGTCATCAGATGTGTAAAGTTCATAACAATCAGATAGCAATTCATATTTATCAGTTTTATATTGGAAAAATTCAATAAAATCATGGCCTTCACTATTTTCGGATTTTTTGCAAACAATTTCACTTACTCTAGGCTCACTCCATCCATCTTTACTTAAATCAGGATAGTCCACCATATCGTAGTATTTTGTGTGATCCTCATTAGATGAATATGTATATGTTCCAGAAAGTGGATAACCATCATCATCTAATTCATAGTCATAGGCATTAATATTTAATTGACCTTTTGTGAAAATAACATTTGGTTCCATATGATAAACATTAAGCGAATCATATTCAAATGAAGAGTCATTGAAGAAATAACTACATTTCTTTAAATTAGTAGTTTTTAATGTTTCTGCATCTAGGTACTCTCTTTCTAAATACTTCACTAATAAAGTATCTGTTGAGTCATATTCATTTTCATTTACAACAGAAGCTTTGTAGTTTTTTCCATTAATCTCTAAAGTTGGGCCTAAACCTTCTTCATCGCAGATAACTTCCTTGAGGATATGTCCAGTTTTACTATATTTATATTGGCCTGCGTAGTTAAGGAATTCATACCCTTCTTCATATTCAACAACACCATTATAAGTGTTTTCTTCACCATCAACTTTAAATAAAGAATGCGTACCATTAACGGTTAATTCTTCTTCAGTTTGTGTGAAGTTATCAATAACATCACCATTATCTAAATAAGTAAAATCATGGGTTTCTCCAACAAAACCTACTGGATCACTCACAATAGAAAATGATTTTAAACGTTCATATTTCTTCTCTGGTTGTGGATTATCAGTAGTACAACCTGCTAACAATAAAGTTGCAGACAAGCAAAATAAGATTTTTCTAATCTTCATACATTATCTCCTTTTAATATTTTTTATATTATAGCATTTTATTAGATATAATCGAAGAAAATGTAAATTAGAAATGTTTTAATACAAAGTAGCAATCTTGTTTTTGAATGCCTAATTATTGTCTTTAATCTATCAGGAGAAACTTATCTGTAATTGTGACTATATCGTGTATCTGTGATTTATTAATCATTAGAGCTGGTACTTGCTTGTCTTGGCCTATCAAAATAATCTCTACAGCAATAATATTTTATTGTTGTAACTTTTTTTCAATCAATTCAATAACAAAAAAACTAATATCTAAAATATGGCTTAATAGAGAACGAAACATTGTTTAATTCATGTTCTTTTTTCTTTTCTGAAATATCAATAGCTGAGCCTTCAAAAATTAAAGAGCTTTTTCAACATTGTTTTGTGTCTGTTGAACTACCCACCCACTTAACCAAACATGTATTGTAGATGGGGGTAGTTCAATTAATAACTAATCTCATCTTCATTTGTAGACTCAATAATTTCAGACAAAAGTTTATTATTAATTTTATAATTCAACATTTCTTCAATATTTAAGAAAGAAGAGTGCTCGGTATGGTTTTCATTGCCGATGTAATATCTAACTTCATCATTAAGTTCGGCCTTGGTAAAAGAATAAAACACATCATCTATATTGAATTCTATGTCGAAACCGTGAATTAATAGATCTTTAAATTTTTTAATTTCCATATGCATGTGCTCCTTTCTTGCGATCGATATGGTTATCAACGATATTAATTATATGTGTATGTGGAACTTTATGTACTTCCGGTGTGCCGTGATCCGTATAATCAACATCTTTCCAGGCTCTGCCTTTATCGTCATAATGTCTGATTCTTACAATTTTTCCATTATCATCTATTTGTGTAATGGTGCTATTTGGTGTGTGAACGTCAGGCAAGTGATGTGGGTGATTATGATTTTTAAGAATAATTGATTTCCCAAACCATTTTCTACTCTTTAGGTCTTTTGTTCCAAATAATGGTGATCTACCTTTCATCTTGATTCACCTCAGAAAGTTTAAGAAGTTTGTCTTTCTTATTTTCTTTCATTGTGTAGGAATCATATTGATAAATAGGTATTCCTTTTAATCTAGCTAGGCCAAATATCTCATCAGATGCTGGACCATATACAATTATACCAGTTGGTTCAAGTGTATCCACTACTCGCATGACTTGATCCGCAAATATATAACGATTATCAAGACGATTAGTAAATCCATGTGTACCAATGGCAATAAGTGTATGTTTAGGAAAAGCTTCTAAACAAGATAATGTTCTATTATCACCTATTCTAACATTTGGAATGATTTTAATTCCTTGATTTGCAAAATAATAGGTGATAGCTAGATTAAGATATATTTGACTCTTTTGAACCACTAAAGGCATATTATCGTAAGGACTTGGATCAATACCTATAACCATTTGATATTGTTGTAGTTTTTCAACATATCTTATTGGATTATTTAAAATAGGGGTAAATCCAGCATCATTACAATAAAAGCACATTGCAGTAATACTAGGGTCCACTACATCTTGTCTTCTATCCCACTGTATTATTTCTTTTGGAAGGTCAGTGGCAACCATCCACTCTTCGATTATTGGAAACTCGTCGGTTTCAGTACGTCTAGTGCCATCGATGAGGTAAGCTAAATAGACGTCCCTAACATAGGGAGTTTTTGATTTTCTGAGCATATTTCGCTCCTTTCTGCACGTTTTTCGTGCTAATTAAAGCGAGATATGCTACTATTCATTTATCCGATGTGCTTCAGCATATCTCTAATCGTGACCATTCGCACTGGTTACGATTTTTTTAGCTTTATTATTTTTTATTGGCGTTGCGCCTTCTCCTTTCTTGTTCCAAATCATGTCATTTATTTCATAATAGTTCCCTCCCTTTTATGATTAATTTCTAAAGCATCAAAAAGAGATTGAGAAATGATTCCCAAGGTTAGAAATCTCCATGCCATAGCGGTGCCAGAAACATTCAATTCTTCTGCAACAGCATAAATCATCTTCCAAATAAGTTTTCTTTGCCTTGCTCCCAACCTTTGTCCTGGCATAATTTCGGCATGCTTTTGCTTATAAAGCTTTCTAACGAATTGAGCCGGCATTAAAATATAAGAAGTATACTTATTCGCGTGATATTCCATCCAATCTTTTTGAGTTCTTCTTTTAACAATTAAATTTTTACCATCCAAAAGTTTTTCATCATTAATATATGTTTCTCCATCAAGGAGTGCTTTGTTAACATATAAATCGAACTGTGAATGTGCACTTTCGTGAATCAAAGTAAATCCAATAATATGTTCATCATTTTTGCAAGCTTCTAGGTCAACACAAATTGTTCCTTTTTCAAAAAATCTTAAATCAGGTTTATTCTCTTCATTCATGACCGGTACGACACCACTAGATATTGCTATCATCCCATATCTTGAATTATTTGGCGATAATCTTTGAAATTGAACCTTTATCTTTAAATAATTCTCAATAAAATCATCTACATTTAATGCAAAAGGAACTTTGAAATAATCTTTCTTGTAATCTTTTAATTGAGCATAAGCAAAAGCTTCAAGTTCTTCATCTTTAACTTGAAGTACACCATATTCGTTATAAGCATGCTTATCCCAAATAATCATATTACTTTTTTCCTTTCAATCATTTTGATGAATTCGTTCCATTGCTCATCTGTAACATTGTTTTCTTGGGCTTTTCTTAGCGCTTGTTGAGCAAGAGGAACATTCTGCAAATACTCTTTAACTTCAAGAGCAATTTTGTCTTTCGAAAGCATAGATTCATCAGCTAATTTAGACATCAAAGATGCATCATTGGCATTCAACTCAAGCTTTTCAATAATCCTTTTGAGTAAATCTGGATATTTTTTGCTATTAGCAGGAAATGCTCGATTCCCGCTTTCTAAGTCACATAGAAAAGCTGGAGAAATGCCGAGTAATGATGCAAATCCGCGAATAGTTAATCCTTTTTCTTTTCTTTTTAACATTAGAAATTCTTTAAATTCCATTTTTACTACCTCCTTTTCTAGCGTATGTGTCGGCAATTGCTAACACTAATATTATTACACAATAAAAAATGTTCTGCAACAAAATTGTCGGCAAAAAGCGAACAATCATTTTTTATTTATCTAACTAATGTGTTTTATTACACAGATTTTGGAGATACAAGGGTGTTAAAATGGAGATATCAATACTTCATTAACTTCCTATTAGCCTTTCCTTGGATTATAGGATAACCCTCTTGAAAAATTGCTATATTACACCTTTTAGTGTTACTACATGATTGCGAGATACAAAAATTCAGCTACTCAGAGCTCGTCCTTTCGCTGAATTTGTTTTTCTATTTGGATTGAAAAGTATATTCTAATACAATTGAAACAGCTTAATAATTTTATATCGTTTTCCCACTGTTTGAAAGTGCAACCGGCTTTAAATTTATGCAACCAGTCGTTTTTCTACACACACTATATCACCAATATGGCTCATTTGAAATAATCAATATGGCCCAAGATGCTAGTCCATGGAGCTACGTATTTCATTTTGTCATTTGTATCAACCATTCTAGCAAATGCATCATATCTATCTTTGCCCCAATTGGTTCTTATTTCAAATTTATTAGCGCCAATATAACCACATGTGTTATTTTCGGAATACTTTTTCCAATCTAATCCATTAATAGAAGGATTTCCGTTTTTACAGAAATTAGAAATTATTTGTTGCCACTTTCTTGATAATTCTACTTGAGCGTTTGTACCTTCACCGCTATCGCCATCAAAGTTACCGAAAGTATAGTAACAATCTACCGCGTGTGCAGCGCCTAAGTCTTTACAAGTTCCATCATAAGGAATATCAAAAGAATAAGCATACACATTACCATTTCTAGCGATGTCTTTTAAACCTAAATAATAGTTAAATCCTTGTAACGAATAATCATTTGCAAATTGTTTCATTTTTGCATTATCAGTGGTAAAACCCTCATTATTTAATGCTTCTATATAATCATTTGCAGCACTAACAAATTCTTGAGAAGGTGTGAAATGATATTCATCTTCTCCCATACCACACACTAGTTCATACATACTTCTACACATATTATCAAAGCTATATTTTGGGTCGCTTTCTATCACTGGTTTCATGACTAGTTTGTAATAGGCAAATTCATTAGTGGTTGAACCTGTTAATAATGTGATATCCGGATCAACATGGCTATTAAAAGAAGTAAACATATCAGTTGGAATTACTTCCCCATCTAATATGTAGTTATTGATATACAAAGAATTATTTGTTCGCCATTCATATAAATCTTGGAAAGGTAAATTTTGTATATCTTCAATAGTGTGTACATCAGGATGATCTTTCAAAAAAGCATAAGTTAGTGCTTCACTAGCTTTTAAGGTTGTACCTTGATTAATGCCACCACTCATGGCGATTACCTTACTAAATAAGTGGTCTTCTTTTTCTAGATAATGACAGTTAGGATCACTTTCCATAGTAAGCAAACAAAATACACTTCCACATCCAGCACTTTCTCCACAGATAGTTATGTTATTTGTGTCTCCACCAAAACTGGAGATATTTTTCTTAATCCACTTTAAGGCTTGTACTTGATCTAATAGACCATTATTCGTAGAGTTCTTAAATTTCTCTCCATAATCGCTTAATACGTATTCACCTTTGTCATTTTTGATTCCAAGGTTAATCATACCCATAAAGTTAAGTCTATATTGAATATCCACAACAATTACATCAGGATTATAGTAAGAAAATAAACTTCCTTCATATATTGGGTCACTAGCCCCACCATTAACCCAACCTCCACCATGGATATAAACTAAAACAGGTTTATTGGTTTTATTATTATTTGAGGTATAAACGCATAACGATAAACAATCAATGTCGCTTTGAGGATATTGACTAGCCTTTTCGCTTTCACTTCTAGCTTGCATTGCACTCTTGCCAAAGTAAAACGCTTGATAAACTTTGTCACTATCACTAGGAGCAACAGAACGCTCAAATCTATTAGGGATCTTCGCAAATGGGATTCCTTTCCAAGACTTAACATTAAGTGATTTATCTAATGTCCCAACAAATGTTCCATTGTTGCATTTAGCGGCTAAAGACTTATCATAATCGCCTTTTATTTCTTCATTTTCGTGATAAGTTGGTATTTCATATCTAACATTCCATTCAGCTTTTGTATGATAAATACTTTTTATCCCTGTGGAAGAACAACCAACAACCAAAAGTGGTAAAACAAATAAACTTATAATTTTATGTTTCATACAACTATTATCTTATAAAGATTTATAAAAGGGTAGAACAAAAATATCCAAAGGCTTTGCCTTTTTTAAAATCGCGAACTGAAATTTAAAGAAAGATTTAGATACAAAATATGCTAAAATTGATTCTAAAACGCTTAAAAAGGTATAAAAAAACCGATTTTGGATACAAATCGATTAGTTTAGTATAATGTCTTTACGCAACGAAGTTAATAGTTTTTAAATCGAGCGCAACGAAGTTAATAGGTCGAACGCAACGAAGTTAACATATAAATTCGCCCTTTTAACTGTGGAAAATTCTACAATATTTGTTTTTGCTAGTCAATCCCTATAATTTTTAATTATATTAACTTCATTGCATAAACATATTTAGTTGTAATAAGGTTAAATTTCGCCTTTCCTAACACTTTCTAATATTTCTGAATCAGCATTCTTTATTATTTCTACAAATTTACTTCCTAAAGATAAAAATAAATATTTGGTTTGAATATCAACAACATAGAAAGGTGCATTCTTCTTATAGATAAGCGAATTCTCTTCCACATCATTTAATCTAAAAAATGTTCTGTTTAAAAAGCAATAATATATTCTCATCACATAATTGCAATCTGGCGAAGGAAAATTTGACATCGAAGAGAAAATTTGTTCCTTTCTTTCTTTATCAACTGCCGCTTTATCAAACTCATTAAATGCCACATCAGCCCAATTCAAAATCAATTCATCATCATTATCTAAATCTGGAAAGCAACTTCTAACAAGGGCAGGAAAAGTATATTTAACAAAATCATTAAAAAATAATGAATCAAAATCTCCTATATTTCCAATTTTTTCAAAGAATATTTTGTTTGTTCTAAATATACAAATAGTTGAGCATAAACAATCAACCCAGTTAAATAATTGCTTTGATTTATCATACTTAAGTCTATCATTGCCAAAAGTCTTATCATTGATTACTAAGTTACAAATCTCTGAGATTCTTTTATGTTTAATCGCACTTGATGCAAAGACAGATTCTGTAAATGAATAATAAAGCTTAGCATTATCGCTATCTATATAACAATCCGAGCCAAATGAATTTCTATTTGCTTCCGCCGAAGAAATTTCTGTTGCAGAAGAAAAATTCTCGTTTTGATAGTTTTTAGGTCTCATCCATAAACCATCTTTCAATTCAAGAATAGGGTTCCAGCCATCCATTTTAAAGATTCGGTTAGAATTAGTTAATAAGTACCTACATTGAAAATAAAACATAACTACAATCCATAATAATCATTAACAAAATTGTTAATAACATTTGTAATATTTTGGCCCATATATCTATTAGCTAAATTTTCAAAAAATGAAAAATCAATAAATCCAGTTTGCGATGCATTGTAACCACTATAACAATAATTAGCTAAAGCTTGAGCCGTAATTGCAACAATTGGAAAACCAACAATATCACCAGAAACACCATGGGCAAAGCGAGAAGATACAACAATACAATATTTAGACCTGTGAATACGTAAGTGATTAGATAATCTCATAGGATTTAAAGATTGTGTTGATGTTCCCGATGTTTTCCCATCAACATTAATATTGTAGAACGAATCATCATCATCTCTAACTGCACAAAGCAAATCAGTATCTCCTGATCCGCTAATAATAGAAACATTTTCAACTTGTTGGAATAATTCGAAGACTGGCTTTAATGCGTTTTCTAGATCTTTGCCATCTCTAGAACCATATTTTGATGCATGAACCATAGCATCAATAATCTCTGAAACTTCATTATTTCTTTCATATTGTTCAGAAACAACACTTAGATATTTTAATGGTCTTGTTTGGTAAACGCCTAATATATAATCCTCTTGTGACAAAATATCTTTATCGGCAGGAGTTATTGGAGCTTCAAAAGCACTAAATTTTTCAACCAATTTTTTTGCGATATCTCTCAAATCAGGATTTATCATTACATAACCACTACACTTTTTGCCAGAATCGTAAGCATCGTTTCTTTTTGTTCCACAATTACCATGATTAAAGTAATGTAAATATCCATCATTATAATTTTCATCTTTACGAATTTTTAGAACACCAAAATCCCTAAACATTCTAAAGAAATAATAGTTAAATTCATGAAAAACATTAGCAAAGACATCATCATAGTTGTCAACAGATTTGAATAATTGATTCTTTTGGAAAAAATTTAATTTTCTAAATTCAAGAATGCTGTCAATTAATTCATCATAAAATTCACTATTAATTGTTTCAATAAATGGGACAAAATAGCAAAATTCATCTATATACATTTTTTCGCCTAGGCGCTTATCAGTTAGTAATTTTACAATAAGTCTACCAGCATTTATCTTAAAGCAAGATTGTGTATCACTGAATGGATGAGGATATTGCATAGAAAACAGATTTATTAATGACATTTTTGCAATATTTTCCTCGCTTTCATCTCTCATCAAACTCGTTGCCATAGGAGAAGGAACTAGCTTATTTTTATATTCGGGTAAACTATATCCAAACATATAAAATTTGAGTTCGCTTAATCTTACGCCCATTGTGTTAGCTGATCCTTGCGAGCTTCTTCCCTTATATGTTCCGTTTGATTTTAGTTCTCTTAATAAGCGTGTTTTAGTAGTGTAATTATCTAAACGATTATTAGCATGTAAAAATTCAATCATCAATTCTGCAGAACTGATATTTTTTTGAAATATCCACTTGTGTTCCTTTGTCCTTATTAAATCAATCATTTCTTTCCTATCCCACTACATATCGCTTTTGCGAAATTTGGTGGTATAGCCTCCCCTATTACTTGTCTAATAAAATTATCAGTAGCCCATTCGGGCAATTCCCAATCAGGATTGATTGATGAAACAATAAAAAGTTCTCTTAAAGTCAAAACTCTTGGATCTGAGTAAGTTCCATCTTTTAACATTCTACCAGGATGTGCATTATTATGCCCACCTAAATTTCCACTATTCATAGCTCTAGCAGGAGATGGTTCATCCCATTTCATTCTTTTGTATGTATTATGAAATCCTTTAATAGGATCTCCATTTGGCTTTTTGGGATAATAAACAGGGTTTTTTAACGCTGATTTTCCCTCCGGTGTATGCTTCATAGCAAGAATTTCTCGTTCATTATGAGTTTTAGCGAAATGCCACTTTAAACTGCTTGATTCACCTGGATTTAATGATGGTAGATTTCCAATACATTCTCTCAACGTTATTTCTTTAGATTTTTTTGGATTAGACCAATTTAGATTTTTCTTCCATATTTTAATAAAACCACGGGGTCTACTTTGAGGCACATTGTAATCTTTTGCGTTAAGAATGAATGATTCGATATTATATTTTTCAGAATACTTTATTTTACAAATTTCTTCTAATTTCTTTAATTCGCCATTAAATGGAAAATACAACTTCAAAAACTTCGGAACATTTTCAATTAAAATATAATCGAAATCATTGTCATCGATAATATCGAAAACATAAAAAACCAAATAATTTCGTTTGTCTGTCGAATATTCCTTTTTGCCTAAACTGCTCATACCTTGACATGGAGGTGTGGCTAATAAAAACTTGCATTTTTCTTTTTTAATTTCATTATTTACTTTTGTAAACACATCATCATTTGTGATATCACCCGAAAACATTTTGCAATCTGGATACAAAAATGAATGTAAATCACATCTCTTTGGTAAAAGTTCACTTGCGACTTTGATATCTAAACCACAATCTTTTAGATATAATTCAGCAATACCAGCAGATGAAAATAAAGAAGCACCTTTAATTGGCATATTTAATACCTCCCACAATTTTCATTACTAGTCTTGGAGGAATTCCTTCACCAACAATATATCTAATTTGTGATTCAGAAATATTTGCAGGCATATCAATGTCAGGATCAATCGAAGACAAAATAAATAATTCTCTAGGAGTTAGAACTCTGGCATCAGAATATGTTCCATCAGATAATTCTCTACCAGGATGAACATTACTTTGCGAAGAAATACAATCATTTCGCATTGTTATAGTTGGAGCAGGAGCATCCCATTCAATTCTTTTAAAAGTAGCAGCAAATCCTTTCACTTTCTTTCCATTTTTATCTTTTGGATAGTAAATTTTGTTTTCAAATGCAGAATGTCCAGTAGGCGTATGTTTCATGCAAAGAATATGCTCATCAGTATGTTTTCTTGCATAATGATTTTTAATACCACTATCCTGTCCTGCTTCAATTGATGGCAAATCTCCAATTGCCTGCCTAACAGTAACAATTTTTTCAGTTTTTGGCATCTCCCAAATATTACCTTTTTTCCACATTCTAATAATTCCTCTTTTTCTAGATTGAGGAACACCATAGTCTTCAGTGTTGAAAACATGGTAATCTATCTCATATTTTGCGCCAAACTTATCATTAAGAATCTCTAATAGCGAAACATTTTCTTTATCTTTATATAAATATAACATCTCATAGAAACGAGTGACATTTTCAAACATAACAAATGTAGGCATTACTTTTTCAATAATTTCAACAGCATCAAAAACCAAATAATTTCTAAAATCATTTTTCATTGCTTCTAGATCTTTGTTTTTGCCTATTAAAGAAGCACCCTGACATGGAGGAGTTGCCATAATAAAATCTACTCCGGCCTTTAGTGCCTTATCTACTAAAATATCTTTAGTTTCTTTTTTTGTTATATCACCGCAGACAACATCTGTGTTTTTATTGTAGAACTTATAAAATTCACATCTCTTTGGTAAGAGTTCATTAGCGATAACAATATTGACATTTGTCTTTCCGAGACTCATCTCTCCAATACCGCCACCACTAAAAAGCGACATTCCCTTAATTTTCATATCTTTCCTCAAACCCGACGTATGGGGTACGTCAGACATTATACACTATTTTTCGATAACTGTTAACGGAACTGCTTTAATTCAATTATAATTTTCTTTTTTATTGGAATATCGTAAATATTTCTCACAATCGCCATTTTAAGCAGATAATCTATTGGGATTTTGAAAATTACACAAATTCTATGCAATGTTTCTATAGAAGGTAGTCTCAAGCCTTGTTCTATATCAAAAAGTGTTGTTCTATCGATTCCAACCATGTTTGCTAGTTCAGACTTATTATATTGATTTGTAACTCTTAAATATTCGATTTCTTTACCTAACAAAACCGGACTAATTTTTCCAAATAACGGATCGCTTTCGTTATAAAAAACTGAATACCACTTTGGATATGCAGATTCAAAAGATTCATGAAGATGTTCAGGTGGCCTTTCATTTGGATTATGATATGCAAGATACTTTATCATTTCTCTTTCTTTTGGTGTTGTTAAGGCCATGAATTTTTTATCTAATTCAATTATCTTTTCAATTTCCATCTGCTCTTCAATTTTAAATTCAAGCAAACGGCAATGATAGTTATAGACTCTTTCTTGAATTCGATAATGCGTTCTGTGGTGTCTAAGATATCTACTAAACCCCATTCTAGTCCTTGCAAATACAACTCCATCAAAAGTTCTCATAGGCTTTACTTATAGTAAATAATCCATAACAAATGAAAATCATCAAGTAATTTCATTTTTAAACCAAGGATGACAGGATACGAACACTACAATTAACAATAAGGAAAAATGCCTTTTATATAATAAAAACTAAGATTTCAGAACCAGGGGTGACAGGATTTGATACCTGCTTAAGCCATTTTTTAAGTATTCAGAAATTGTTAAAAATTATAAAGGCAAAAATTGAAAAATAGCGATTTTTGATAAAAAAGTAACAAAAAAGGCACCTTTTTGAGGAAAAAGTGCCTCAGTTTAACTAATGGTACGCCTAGTAGGACTCGAACCCACAACGTCCAGATTCGAAGTCTGGCATTCTATCCAGTTGAATTATAGGCGTATGTATATATTATAAGGAAAAATAAAAACTTAAATCTTTTTAAAATTTAATTATCTTAGTAAGAATAATCACAAAATCAGTATTTGATAATTCAGATGACCATAAAAATTCACTCGACCCCTATATAATAAAGCCATATTGTTCACTATTTAAAATATACATATCAAATCCAATAAAAAAAATATTTTGATTTACTGTTAACAAATCGTAGAAATATGATAAAATGTTTACAGAGGTAAAAGTATATGATTGAAAAGAAAATCAAATATTTCAGATTAAAAAATGGAATGACTGTAGAAGAACTTGCTGATGCAATTGGTTGTACAAAAGCCGCAATTTCATTGTATGAAAACGGGGAAAGAGAACCAAGTATTGATATTTGCAAAAAAATCGCTAAAGTTTTAAACATTCCATGGGTCGAATTGTTTTCAAGGGATGATGGAAAGCTTGTTTTTGATCATATAAGCTTT
The DNA here is from genome assembly GCA_045601085.1 of Bacilli bacterium. Lineage (GTDB taxonomy): Bacteria > Bacillota_I > Bacilli_A > RFN20 > CAG-826 > JAZRZD01. The sequence continues at coordinate 35,179 of JAZRZD010000002.1, forward strand.
AGAAAAAAACAAAAAGCATCAAAAACTGATGTTGAACTATTAAAAACTGATGTTGAACAACAATGCTTTAACCGCATCTCTTTAATGAATATTGTTGGTGTTATTAACTATAAAGTTTTTAAACCTAAGAAATTATCTTTTGATAAAACTATAGGAGAAAATGCAAACTTAATTAGATCTTCTTTAGGAATACCATCTTCAGGTCCAATTTATTCTATTACAAATATATTAGAGCACTCTGGAATTATTGTTCTTTCATTTGAATGTGCAGAAGAAATAGATGGTATTAATGGCCTGGTCAATGGTATGCCTTACATATTCTTTAATACAAAAAATAAAACAATTGAAAGACAGCGATTCACTCTTATTCATGAGGTGTGCCACTTATTCTTTAATAATCTTGAAGACAATCGTGACGAAAAAGAAATAGAAAAATACATTAATTTAGTCGCAGGGAATGTTTTGATTCCAGATAGTGACATTTACTCTATATTTGGAAGAACAAATAGAAACATAAGTATATATTTAAGAAATAATGTAGCTAAACAATACAAAATTGCGCCGTCATGTCTATTAAATAGACTTTTAGAAACTGGTGTAATTACAAAAACATATCATAGAAATTATTTTATTTTTTTGAATAAAAACTGCGGGCGAAAAAACGAGAAGACTTTGTTAGATTTAATTAAAGATAATGAGAAGCCAACTATTTTTACACAACAAGTCTACTTGGCTTTATCAGAGGAACTAATTTCTGCCTCAAAAGCAGCAGAATTTTTAAAGATTCCCCTATATGATGTTATGCAAAATATGAGGGTTGAATAAAATGCAAAAATTCTTTTATTGCGATTCTTGTTTTTTAATAACATGTTTCCAAAATGGAAAACTTAATTCTTTATCGCAATATAAAGACTATTTTTATATATCCAATACGCAAATTATTGGTGAATTACTTAAACCACAAGAATTAGCAACCATTGTTAGAAAATCAATAAGTATTATTATGGACGATAGAGAAGAAATTGTTACTAAAACAACGGAGTTTTATATAGAATTTGCGACCCTATCTTTTTATGATTGTCTATGCATGGCTTATGCTTTTTTAGATGGTTATTGTTTAATTACTGATGATATAGCGTTACAAAAAAAATGCGCTATTTTGCATATTAATATTAAAACATCAAAAGATATCGAGAATATATATTTAAGCGGAGGTGATTTATGTGAGAATTTAAAATGATAATTAGTAAAAGAGTAATTATAAAAAAGAGAAAGTAAAAAAATCGTGACCAATGCGAATGGTCACGATAAGAGATATGCTGAAGCACTCTCGGTAAGTATATAGTAGCATATCTAATTTTTGATTTGTATTTCCAATTTTGGAAGAAAGGTTAAATTTTATTATGTTACACAAATCTAAGTCACCCTATATAAGGGACGTCTATCTTGCTTACCTCATCGATGGCGCTAGACGTACAAAAACGGATGAATTTCCGATAATCGAAGAGTGGATGGTTGCCACTGAGCCTCCAAAAGATATTATTCAGTGGGATAGGAGATGGGATGTTAAAGAGCCATCTAATATAGGAATGTCATTTTATTGTAATGATCCAACATTTCAACCAATTTTATCCAATCCAAAAGCCTATACAGAAAAATTAAGGGAATATGAGCTCATAATCGGTGTTGATCCAAGTCCTTATGATAATATGCCACTTTGGGTCCAAAAAAGCCAAATAGGTTTAAATTTAGGTATTACATATTATTATGCATCTCAAGGGATTAAAGTTATTCCAAATGTTAGACTAGGCGATAATCGAACATTATCATCATTAGAAGCTTACCCTCATAACACTTTAATAGCGATTGGCACTAACGGTTTCATCAAAAAAACACAAAATCGTCTTATTTTTGCTAAACAAGTACAGGTAATAGTAGATACACTAGAGCCATCCGGAATTTGTGTATATGGTCCTTTACACAATGAAATATTTGATTATGTAAGGCTAAAAGGAATTCCTATTTATCATTATGAGTCCTATGCAATGAAAGAAAATGCTAAAGATAGGGAGCGTAAACTTTCTGAGTGTGATATAAATGAAAGGAAATAGCCCATTATTCTCTAGTTTCACAGCCATTAGTGGTTTAGCAGGGATGTATAGTTCGTATTCTTCTTCGCCACTCAATGGAAATTCACAACCCTATCAAGTTAAATATTCTGTTTATGCTAAAATGATGAAAAAAGATATCGAACATGGAATTTATAATCCAAAAACTGGATACTCAAAAAATCCAACCGCTCGATATTTGGACTCGATGATTAATGGCAATTACATCAAAGACAAGCATTACAATAAGCAAATGCCATATGTAATTACTACTGATGGACTAGTAATAATTGGAAGTAGAAATGGTAATGGCAAAACACCAAGCAAAACACCCACTCCACACCCAACATTAATCGGTGGGACCGATCCAAAGGTCAAAATGGCTGGAATAGTTGATATTCGTGGTGGGAAAATATATTCTTACAATAATCAAAGTGGCCATTATCGACCTAATCAGAAATCGATGAAATGGGCTGATGAAGCTTTCAAAAATTACCCTAAACACAATGATTTTAAAGGAGGAATCATTTTATGAAGAAACAATATAATAACAATATCAATAAAGAATTATTTAGTATTAATTTTCAAGAAGATTTTTCTGAAGCCGAAGTTGAACGACTATCAAAAATAGCGAGAGAATTAATTAATGGTTTTGGAGAACAAATAGTTTTTAATAATTGGTTTGAGTATTTAAAAGAATCAATTAATGACAAATATTCCGCATGGAACTTTATGGTTGCTTTTTATAATTTTGATGGTCACAATTTTAAAATTAAAGATCCATATCCATTCCTTGGATTGTTGTTCAATAAATTAAACCTATCATTAAATAAAGAACCATCATCAGATGAAGAAGAATCGATATTTGATACTTTTGATTCGATATATGCTTCTCTCTTAACAAAATCTGGAATAGTTACAAAAGACGATTATTTCTACATCAACTTATACAGTGATAATTTATTTCAAATAGCTGTCAAAGAAAATAAATAAGCACAAAGTTATTCAACAAAAGTATATGCAAAAAATGCCCCAATTCTAATTATTTAGGAAAGGGGCATTTTAAATTTATAAATTGATATAACTCATAAATATATGCAATTTTTAAATAAAAAAGTTCCCATTAGTACCTTTCGATACAAAATTAGGGAACATATTCATTTAAGTTGGTGGATGCTGAGGGGATCGAACCCCCGACCTTCTGTACGTCAAACAGATGCTCTCCCAGCTGAGCTAAACATCCATGGGTTGGTGCCAACTACAGGAATTGAACCTGCAACCTTCTGATTACGATTCAGTTGCTCTACCAGATTGAGCTAAGTCGGCAACTAAGTCGCTTAATTATATTAACTACTTTAACTATAATAATCAATACTATATTTTATTCGCTGCTTTAGAAATGCTAACAAGACCGAATTTAAGATTTTCTTTTCGACAAATTCTTTGAATAGCGAATTTACCAGTAGAAGTCGCTAGAGGCAAACCTCCAGGAGACATAACCCATTGGCCTGCTAAATAAAGGTTTTTAATCCCTTTAATCATTCCTGATTGATTTAATATCATTGCCTTTTCAGTAAATAAGAAAGAATTAAATGCTCCACAAGTTGCATTTGTGTATCTATTTAACGTTTTAGGAGTAGCAACATCTAATAATTCAATCTTGCCTTTTAGTTCTGGTAATCTTGTTAGAATCCTACCCATTACTAACTTACCGATTTGTTGTTTCTTACGATTGTATTCAAATTTGTTTTGATAAAGATTTTCCCAATAATCATACACAGTAGCGTCTTGATCCACTAAGACTTGCACTACTGTTTTATTGTTTTTAACATATGTTTCTTTATCATATGCATAACTTCTTAAAGATATGAAATTTGTGTATTGATTTCCAACATAGAAAGGTTCACATGGAAAAACAAATGGAACAGGAAGTTCAGGCATATCTTTAACTACAAAAGACACTAAACAACATGATGGAGCACGATGTTTGTCTAAGTTATATATTCTTTTATCAAATTTAGGCACTGAATATTTATTATCTAATAATGAAGTTAAAACATAGTTTTCATCACACGCTGGAACAATATAATCACCTTTAATTTCGGTTCCATCTTCTAAAATAACTCCAGTAGCTACTTTATTTTCAATTTTGATAGATTTGATAGGACAATTAGCTTTAAAAGTTCCCCCTAATTCTTCAAATCGATTTTTAATATTAGCAGCAAATTTTATTGATCCGCCTTTAGGGATGCCACCATTACCACAAACCATAGAACCATATGAGTAGAATAATTGATACATATTTCCACCACCAGGTTGAGCATATGTAATAGCGTTTCTAATCACTGGAGATTTAAATTTCTTACAATAACGTTCTTTAGAACATTTCATAGAACTTAGGAAAAAGAATAAACGTGGAATAATATCAAAGATAAATCTACACATTCTTCTAAATGGAAGTTTGTTAGATGGATTTTCTAAAGGTAATTCAATTTCAGAAAATTGTTTTGTTGCTTTAAAGAAACGTTTTATCATACGTTTATCTTCAGGCGCAACTTCAATCCATTCTTTCTCTGCTTTTTCTAAATCAGTCCAAAATGTGACAGATTTGCCGTTAAATTCGTATGTTCCCCAGCTTGGAAGATAGACAATATCATCAGTAGATTTAAACGCTCCAAGATTAAGCCAGTTCTTATATAAACAGGTACCTTCTTTAGTGCCATTAAGCCAATGTGTACAACCATCAATATAATGACCTTTTCTAGTCCAACCAGTACAAAGTCCGCCTGGGATTAAGTGTTTTTCAAAAATAATCGCATGAAAACCATTCTGCTCAGCATATACACCTGCAGATAATCCAGCGATACCGCCCCCTATAATAAGTACTGTTTTTCTTTCTTTTAACATTATTTACCCAAAATATTACAGTTTTTCTAATTGCTAATACAACAAATATAAGACAATAAATGTTCTATTGTCATTATATTTTATCGCATATATAAAGTTTATTACACTCTTTTATTTAATCATTTTGTTGTAAACGCAACTGATTTTCCAGTTTTTTTGACTCATCTTTCTTTGAAGGAATTGATTGAATGATATGTAAAAGCATTTCAGCATTATAGACATCGGTTAAAAAAAACAGGTTTTTATTAACCTGTAAATACTTTTGGTGCCCGCGGTCGGAGTCGAACCGACATGGCTCTTAACCGATGGATTTTGAGTCCATTGCGTCTACCAATTCCACCACGCGGGCATATTAGCGATACAAATAATTTTATCTATCTTTCTTAATATAGACAACATATTTGTTATGCTACAAATTTGGTGCAGTTGAGAGGATTTGAACCTCCATGATTTCTCACTAGAACCTGAATCTAGCGCGTCTACCAGTTCCGCCACAACTGCAAGAGATATTACTTAGTAATACCGCGTTTTAAATCTTCTTGTTCTTGCAGGTATCTAAAATTAACTTTACCAAGAGGAGTTAATGGGAGTTCTTTAACAAACTCAACCTCTTTTGGAACAGACCATTTAATTAAGTATTTTTGACATCTTTTTATAATGTCATGTCTCATACCTTCTTCATCTACAAAGCCAGCTACCACGAATAATTTAATTGCGTGAATTAATACATTATCAGGAATTTGAATAGCGCAGCATTCTTTTACGCCAGGAATGGAACAAACAAAGTTTTCAACTTCGCTTGGGAATACTCCAACTCCAGAAACTTTAATTACTCTTTTCGCTCTTTGTTTAAAGAAGATAAATCCATCCTCATCAATGTAACCTAAGTCACCAGTGTGAAGATAACCATCTCTAAGAGCTTCTTTAGTAGCGTTTTCATCTTTATAATAACCAATCATAATTGCTTCAGATTTAAAGCAAATCTCTCCTATTTCATTAGGTTTTAACTTATTACCAGCTTCGTCTAAAATGACAAATTCTGCACCAGAAATTGGATATCCTAAAGAATTTGGTTTATTGTGATCAAAATTATTTACACAGTTAACCGCAACAGCTTCAGTTAAACCATATCCTTGAAATAATCTGCCTTTAGCGCCTTTTTCTTCAAGAACTTTATTGAAGTTTTCTTGTAATGCTAAAGACATACCATCTCCACCACAATAACAAATATGAATGTTCTTAAGATTTTTATTAGAAACAAAGTTAGGTTCATTGAGTAATTTTTCATACATATTTGGTACACCAATTAAGCAATTGATCCTTGTTTTATTTATAACTTCTACAACTTCTTTTGCGGAGAACTTAGGAACTAGTACACAAACCATTCCGTTAATAAAAGGTAAATGCATAGTCATACATAAACCAAAACCATGGAAGCTAGGTAAGACACTTAACATGCCTTGACCCACTAATTCTTCTTCTGATTCACAATATAGTTCATTGGTTCTTTCATCGATATAGTTGAATGGTCTATTTGCTAAACAAATTGTCTTTGGATCGCCTGTTGTAGAACCGCTATGAAGGAGTACTGCAACACTACCGTCATCATGCTCTGTGTCTGTATTTAATTTATATGTCTTTTGCTTAGAAAGGTATGCAAAACCCCCAAATTTTCTATATTTACCAAGTTTTTTACGAATCTTTCCATTCATAAAAATGTGATAGAAAAGTTTAGAGAAAATAGGTAAATCATCTTCTATTCTAGTTACTAAAGCTTGACCTGGGAATTCTCTATATCTTTCAACTTCTTTAGCAATTCTTTGTTCAAATAATATCGCTAATTTTGAATGAGTTTTTTTATAGATTTGGAGAATCTGATTATATGGAGTAAATGGATGCACCATATTAGCAATAGCACCAATCTTATTAACTGCATAAAACATTACCAAACAATCAGGAATGTTAGGTTGAGCAATTAAAATAACATCGCCTTTTTTAATGTGATATTTATTCACTAATAAAGAAGCAGCGTTATCAATACGTTTAAGAAAACTTTTACCAGAAATCTTCTTACCTTTATAGTAAATTGCAGTAGCGTTAGGTCTTTCTAAAAGTTTCTTTTCTACAGCTTCAAATAATGTATAACCCTGATAATTATGCATAAATTGCTTTTAAAATAACCTCTATTAAGTTAAATATACCCATAAGAATTAAGTAATGTGATAGATAAATAAGAAGTGTATGTCTTCCTAAGAAGCATATAGGTCTTTCCCATTCATAACGTTTAAAGTGAGAAGATTTATCTTTATAAAAGAATCTCGCAATAATAGCACCTATAAAGAAGAATCCAATATATGGAAAAAGTGGCATCCAATCTGCTTGAGTAAATTCCCCTAATGGTTCCCATAGACTTGGAACATAAGCTTGAGGAGCGTTAGGAACAAAATTATATAAGATAGGAACAACCACAATTGAGAATAAGAAAATACCAATTGTTGCATATATTAATGCGTTATTTTTCTTATCTTGGAAGAAACAATAAAATAATGTAGACCAACCAAGCACCATAATAATGTTATGGTCCACTCTTACATTTTGCCCAGCAATACCCCAGGCTTGTAAGATATTACTGCCTACAGCAATAATTGCACCAAGACCTAAAGTTTCTGCAGCTCTTTTCCAGTTGTTTCTTGAAAAAGCGCATGATATTCCACTAACTAAACAGAATAAACCAAGTATAATACATCGCACTATTGTTCTAGCAGGGCAGAACCAATACCAGTTCATGGCTTGATCCATGGCATTCCAAAACTCATGGCCGGTTAATTCAAACCATGTAGCGGAGTGTAATAAAAAATTATTTAATAAATGGTCGACAAAAACAAAAATAATAAGGATTCCACGGAATAAATCAATTTCGTGAACACGTTTATCAAATGCTGTTTGTTTTCTATTTGTTGTTACTTCTAATGAACTTTCCACATATGTTACTATACAATAAAATTGTAGAGTTTTATATATCTAAGTTTTTATAGCAATTTAGAATTTAACATTTTCTTTTTCCACAACATCGTGTGCTCCACCTTCTTTAATAGAAGATTCAGAGACTAATGTTAATGTGGCTTTTTCGTGCAATTCCTTGATGGATTTAGCACCACAGTTGCACATTGTGGATTTAACTTTATACATTGATAATTCAACATTTTCTTTAAGTGGGCCAGCGTAAGGAACATAAGAATCAACACCTTCCACAAATGTTAATTTATTAGCTTCGCCGTTATCATAACGTTGCCAGTTTCTTGCTCTAGCACTTCCTTCGCCCCAATATTCTTTATAGTAAACTCCATTGAGAAGAACTTTATTATTTGGAGCTTCATCAAATCTAGCAAAATATCTACCAAGCATTACAAAGTCAGCGCCCATTGCTAAAGCTAAAGTAATGTGATGATCATAAACAATGCCACCATCACTACAAATAGGAACATAAATTCCGGTTTCTTTAAAATATTCGTCTCTTTCTTTAGCAATTTCAATAACTGCGCTTGCTTGACCTCTACCAATACCTTTAGTTTCTCTGGTGATACAAATAGAACCACCACCGATACCTATTTTGACAAAGTCAGCACCTAAATCTGCCAAAAATTTAAATCCTTCTTTTGTAACAACATTTCCAGCGCCACATGGAATATTAGGATAATGTTCTTTGACCCATTTTAATGTCTTTTCTTGCCAAGCAGAATATCCTTCGCTTGAATCAATACATAAGATATCTGCACCTGCTTCCACTAAAAGTGGGACTCTTGTTTCATAGTCACGAGTGTTAATACCAGCGCCAACAACATATCTTTTTTCTTCATCAAGAAGTTCATTTGGATATTTCTTATGATTTTCATAATCTTTTCTGAAGACCAAATATAATAAATGATTGTCTTTATCAACGATTGGAAGTTGATTAATTTTGTTATCCCAGATGATATTGTTAGCTTCTTTTAAAGTTGTGTTTTCTTTACCCACGATGAGTTGATCAAATGGAGTCATATATTTAGACACTAAATCAGATTCACTGACTTTACTTGGCCGATAATCTCTACTTGTAATAATGCCAAGAAGTTTGCCATTTTTACTGCCATCTTCAGTAACGGCAACTGTACTATGACCAATCTTAGCTTTTAATGCATTTAATTCTCCAATTGTTGCATTTGGTGTGATATTTGCGTTACTTTCTACAAATCCTGCTTTGTAAGCTTTTACTTTTTTAATCATTTCTGCTTGCTGTTCAGGAGTTTGATTTACATATATAAAAGAAATACCTCCTTCTCTAGCAAGAGCAACTGCAAGATCATTACCACTTACAGATTGCATAACTGCAGAAACAAGAGGAATATTCATTTTAATTTTTGTTTCTTCACCTTTTTTAAATCTCACTATTGGAGTGGATAAATCAACATTACCTGGAATAGATTTATCATCTGAATATCCAGGCATTAAAAGATATTCATTAAATGTATGAGAAACGTCATTAATAATCTTTGCCATATGGTTACCTCTTAGAAAAATATGTTATTTATATTATTCGTTTAAATATCAAATAGCAATAAATACTTATTTAATTATTTATTTCTAAACTTTTTTAAATAACATTTTTGTTCATCGCTAATTCGATAAGAATCAATTGCTTTTTGAATAGTTTTATTATGAACCCAAGGATCAAGAGTTTTATTTTCAATATAGGAAATAGTTGAATTCCATTGCTTTGTTAATGCGGTAGCAAAGAACCACGCGACCATCATTTTTACATAATATTCATCATTATGAACATTAGCGACTAAATCTAAATATTTTTTATTAAAGTTGTCATCTAAAAAAATGACATCAGCATTTCAATGCCAAAACGACAAGTATATGTATGCTTTGATTTAATCCATTTTTTAATATTATCTAGGAGTTTAGCCTTATCTTTTGCTAACTTTTTAGGAGACATAATGTCGCATACCGCCCAGTTATCAACATAAGGAAGAAATGCATCAAGATTGTCAATAATTTCATCAATGTCTTTCATTTGAGAAATTAATAAAGCGTGTAACATGTTTTCATCATAAAACTTGTGAGGTAAGTCTTTTAAAAACAGTTTTGATTCCTCACGTTTAGAAAAAGATTTCGCAAACTCTCTTAAAACAGGCACCTTGACACCTAAAAACAAATTTGAATCAATACCAGGTGTTAACTTGCTTTGAAACACAGCGTATTCATGATTACTTAGTTTTAGTAGTTCTTTCTGTAAGTCATTCATATATAATCCTATTTGTTTAAAATTTTATGGTCGGGAAGAAGGGATTCAAACCCTTGGCCTCTTGCACCCGAAACAAGCGCGCTATCAAACTGTGCCACTTCCCGACTTAAAATAATGACATTTGATCTGTTTCATCTAAATCATCAAGTACGCCTAATTCTTTAAGTGCATTGATATTAGAAGTTGTTAATTTAGTACGGGATTTTAGATCTTCAATAGAGTAAAAAGTTCCATCTTTTCTAGCTTCAGTAATAGAGAAAGCTACCGCTTCTCCTAAACCGTTTAATGTTCTAAATGGAGGGACTAGTGATTTAGTTTCTTTATCCACTTTAAAGTTAAGATAATCACTTTGATACAAATCGATATTTCTAAATGAATATCCACGTTGAGTCATCTCAAGTGCAACATATAAACATTCAAGAACATCTTCTTCTGTTGCAGAGATAGTTTCATTATTAAATCCTTTTGATTTTGCCTGCAATTCCTCAATTTTTGCAATGATTTCTTTCTCACCTTTAATCATACTGGAGATATCAAATTTATCTGCCTTAATTGAGAAATAAGCAGCGTAATATGCTAATGGATGATACACCTTAAAGTATCCTGTTCTAAGAGCCATAATGGTATATGCAGCAGCGTGAGCCTTAGGGAATAAGTACTTAATTTTATCAGCACTTTCCATCCACCATGCAGGAACATTATTTGCTTGCATTAATTCTTTTTGTTCAGGGGAAAGGAACTTATCTTTTTTACGGACAGTTTCCATAATCTTAAAGGCATTACCTTTTGATAATCCCATGCTTTGTAAATAAATCATAATGTCATCACGACATCCAATAATGCCATTAATATCTGTAACGCCTTGATCAATTAAATCTTCGGCATTGCCTGTCCATACATCAGTACCATGGCTTAAACCTTGAATAACCACTAATTGTTGGAATGTAGTAGGTTTGGTCTTTTCTATCATTTGTCTAACAAAGTTAGTACCGAATTCTGGAAGCGCTAAAGCGCCAGTTTTTTGGTTCATATAATTTCTTTTCATATTTAATGCATATGTTGATGTAAATAATGAAAATACTTTTCTATCATTTAACGGGATTTTAAATACATTTGTGCCAGTTAAGTCACAACAAAATTTAATTACTTGTGGTTCAAATTGACCTAATAAGTCAAACTTTAGAAGCATATCGTGCATCGAGTTAAAGTCAAAATGAGTTGTACACCAATCAGAGTCTGCTTTATCTGCAGGATATTGAATTGGGGTAAATTCATTAACATCTCTATCTAAAGGAATAACAATAACTCCACCAGCGTGTTTACCTGTAGAACGTTTAACATCAACACATCCAGCGGTCAAGAAATCTAATTTAGCTTTTGGAACACTATCTACAGGTATATTTTTAGCTTCTAAGTACTTTTTGACGGTGATTTTTGAAGAATCGAAAGCAGTTTTACCAATTGTGCCTGCTCTAAAAATATGATCTCTACCTAATAATTCACGACAGTAGTTATGAGCTTTTTGTTGATAGTCACCAGCAAAGTTAAGATCAATATCAGGTACTTTCTTTTCGCCCTCAGCGCCTAAGAATGTTTCAAAAGGAATGTCTTGTCCTTCGTTAATCATCTTTTCTCCACAAACTGGACATACTTTATCAGGTAAATCATATCCAGATTTTGCTTCTGGGAATTCTTTATCAGACCATTCAAAATGATGACACTTTGGACATACATAATGTGGTCTAAGTGGATTAACTTCAGTAATACCACATAAGGTTGCTACAAATGATGAGCCAACACTACCACGGCTACCAGCAATGAAGCCGTCTTCATTAGCTTTCTTAACAATCATATGAGCATAGTAATAAACGACTGCGTATCCAGAATCAATGATTTTAGCGAGTTCAGTTTCACATCTTTCAACAATTTCTGGATCAGGATTTTCTCCATATGTACGATGCATACTGTCTCTAGCAAGAGAAGCAAGAATATCGTTAACACCTTCAATATTTGGTGCAAAAGTCTGCTTTTTTGGAATAATTACTAATGGTTCAACCATATCAGCAATCGTATTTGAATTAGTAACAACAATCTCGAAAGCCTTATCTTTATCTAGGTATGAGAAAGCCTCCAACATTTCATTAGTAGTTCTAAAATGTTGGTTTGGAGATTCAATTTCACCGTATTTAACAATATCTTCATTTCTTGGTTTTAATGGGTGGTTTCCACCTCCAATAACTGGAGCACCAATAAAGATTTCTCTAAATATCTTTTCTTCTTTTTTAATATAGTGGACATCTCCTGTTGCCACTACTGGAATATTTAACTCATCAGCACATTTAATAATATCTTCATGATATTGGATAATTCTTTCTTTAGTTAATTCATGTAGGTCATATAAGCAGGAATAGTTTTCTAATGGTTGAAGTTCTACATAATCATAGAAACTAATTGTTTCTTTTAATTTTTCTTCACAATCATACCTAGCGCTTCTAAATACCTCACCATTTAAACAAGCTGAACCAATAATTAAGTTCTTTCTTCTTTTAACTAATTCACTTTTTGGAACTTTTGGTTGTCCTGCTAAATATTTAACATGACTTAGGGAAACTAATTCATATAAATCTCGTAAACCTGCTTTATTTTTAGCAATAGCAATACAGTGCCTACCTCTAATTTGTGTTAATAATTCAACATTCATTGGTAAAGAGGCTAACTCTTCATGAGTCATATCATGATTCTTTTCAGTGAATAGATAAATCATCTGCATCCAGCAGTTACCTAATACTTCAGCATCGTAATCCGCTCTATGGGCACTATCTTTATCGTAATCAACTTTAAAGAACTTACATAAAGCGCCTAAGTTATGTGAACGTTTACCTGGAGTTAAGTATAAAAATAAGTTAAGTGTATCAATTACAGGATTATTTAATTCTGGACCACCATTACGTAATATTTCTTGCTTTAGTAAAGGATAGTCAAAGCTTGCGTTATGGGTAACAATAATTGCGTCTCCAATGAAGTCAATAATTTGATTCATTACTTCTTTAAATGACTTTGCATCTTTAAGCATGTCATCGTCAATTCCAGTAAGATCAACAATCTTATCAGAAAGTAGTTCTCCTGGATTGACCATAATATCTAATGAATCAACAATTCTTCCTGATTCATATTTTTGAGCACCAAATTCGATAATCTTATCGTATCTAGTTGATAGTCCAGTAGATTCTAAGTCAAGAACTACATATTTAGCATTATTTATTGGGGTTTTGCAGGGATTATAGATATATGTTGGTTTGTCTTCTACCAAATTAAATTCACATCCATAGATAGCTTTAACACCACTTTTTTCACTAGCATGTTCAGCGGCTGGGAAAGCTTGAACAACAGCATGATCAGTAATTGCTAATGCTTTATGACCTAGAGCTTTTGCATAAGAAAATAAACTATCAGCATCTGCTAAACCATCTTGTGCAGACATATTAGTGTGGCAATGTAATTCAACTCTTTTAACTTCAGCTTCATCAGGAGCAATTACATCAGGTTCAATCAAGTTAATTAAATGTCCATAAATATAAAGTTCATTAGTGTATCTATCTACACCAACAACACCTCTAACTCTAACATTACTGCCTCTTTTAATATGTTTAATTTCTTCGGTACTATATTGGTTATTCTTAAAACGAATTCTAAAGTTAATACAAGCACCTTTTTCATCTACTAAACCATAACGAATACGAGCAGTATCGAGTTTAATGTTTTCTTCTTCAACCCAGAATACTTTAGCGGTTAAATCAATATTTCCACTATTAGAATCTAATGAATCAATAAATTCAACATGACGATAACCACCACGTTTATTTAATCTCATACGTTCACGGTCAATCTTTAGTTGTTTCATATTGTTTTCAATGATTTTAGAGATATCATCACCAACATCTTCAATAACCTTTTGATGATCTTCGTTATTCTTTTTAGCGACTTCTTCTAAATCAACTTTTGGTTCTATAGAAGCGCTTGCAGCTTCTTCTAAGACTTGTTTTTCTTCTTCAGACACTTTAGCGTATGGCTTAACTGTATCAATGATGACAAAGTCATAAGATAAGAATTTTAGATATTCTTTAAAATCATTAATTGCAGGAGAAAACTTTTCTTTTTCTTCTTCAGAAATGTAATCAATATGAATGTAATCATTCTTATCAGGAACAATCTTAAGATCTAAAGGCACACGATAAATGGATTGATACCAGTCATGTAATAATGCAACAACATTATCACTATCAGGGTGCTTACGATATGTGAATTGTAATGTGTATTTGTAATTAATATTATTTAACGCTTCAATAAATTCATTTGCTAATTCATATTCCCAAGGTGTTTCTTTGAGGATAATCATGTTTATTGTGTCACGGTCAAAACGGTTTCTTCCAACCATATCAAAAGACATATCAAATCTTTCGATATTGTTAAGTTTGATGCTTTTTAGAAATCTTTCAATCTTATCATCCATGTCTTAATACCTACAAAATTAATGTGAATACATCTTTAAACAAGATAAGAATCATCAAACCAATAAGAAGAATCATTCCAATAGCAGAAGCAATAGCCTTAAATTTAGCAGGTACTTCTTTCTTTGTAATGGCTTCAATAACAATAACAAGTAAATGCCATCCATCAAGTCCTGGGAATGGGAATAAATTAAATATAGCGAGGTTAACAGAAATTAATCCCCACATATAAATAAAGATTCTTACTCCATAGTTTCTTAAATAGTTAGACATTGTAAATCCAATACCCAAAATACCAGATGTATTCTTCCATCCATCTGGGGTTGTAAATATTGCTCCAAGTCCTCTAAATACTGCAGTTGCGGAATCTCCAAAATCAACGAATGTACCTGCAAGAGCTTCACCAAAAGTATTGTTATGTTCATATAAATAAGTCTTAACACCAATTGGTTCAAATTTACGCACATCATCTTGGTTAACAACATCAAGTTTAATAATGTGATCTGTAAAGATTGTTTCTTCCTCTTCTTTGATAAAAGATTGGAAATTTGCCTGCAAATATGCCACATTTTGATAAACAGAAGAATTTAAATCTAATGGGAAACCATAATCAGGAACCTTAATATCATGGTCTTCTTTATCTTTAACAGTGGTTGTTTTGAAATAATATAGACAGTGGTCATAATCACGTTCATTAAATGAGACATTTTCAGTTTTAAATACAACACAATAGTTATCAAAAAGAAGATTATCAGAAGAATCGTATAATTTAACTCCTGTGTCAAAAACTGCATATGCTTGGTTATTAGAATCAACTTCACATTTAATTGCGTCAAATGATAATAAACCCGCTTCACTTGCAGGAGTATCATCCACTACTTCAACGACATTTAATCCCACAAATCCCTGTTGAGTAAAAAACATTTCTCCAACAAAGAATATTACTAGAGCAAGAAGAGCGTTCATGGTAACACCTGCTACCATAACTATTGCTCGAGCCCATTTAGGTTTATTACATAATCTTCTTTCAGCAGGAACACTTTCTAATAAAAGAGTAGTTTCATCTTTTTCTTCATCACTATTATCGTCATCAGTAGGAGGATTTTCACCTGCCATAGAAACATATCCCCCAAAAGGAATAGCTCTAATAGAAAAATATGTTTCACTATTTTCTTTTTTCTTATGCAATAATGCTGGACCAAACCCAATTGAGAATTCATTACAAAATACTCCAAATGATTTAGCAGCGATTAAGTGACCTAATTCATGAACCACAATTAAAAGAGATAAACAGATGATGAATAAAATAATGAATAGAATTGTGTATAACCAATCTGGCATCTCTATCTCCCTAATTTTTCTACAAGCTTATGAGCGACTTGTCTTGTTAGTTTATCACATTTAATTATTTCTTCTATAGAAGGATTTATAATATTTTTGTTTTTCTTCATACAAATAGAAATAATTTCTTCTATATCTAAAAACTTAATTTTACCCTTCAAAAAGGCATATACCGCTACTTCGTTTGCAGCGTTAAGTACTGCCCCATATGTCCCTTTTTCTTTAATAACTCTTTCTGCCCATTTAACAACAGGAAATCTATCATAATCAAAGTCTTTAAAAGTAAGATCAGTAAGCTTATGATAATCCTTCACTTTATAAGTCACAAAAGGACATAGTGTTTCAAATAATGCGTATTTGATAGGTTTTTTCATATCAGGATGACATTTCTCTAAACGATATGAACCATCATTATATTTCACCAAAGAATGAACATAACTTTCTTTATGAAGTAATAAATCAATCTTATTATATGGGTAGTTAAATAAATAATGTGCTTCGATTATTTCAAATGTTTTATTAACCATAGAAGCGCTATCTATAGTTATTTTGGCACCCATATTCCATGTAGGATGCTTTAAAGCATCTTCAGCAGTTACATTATCTAAATCTTCTCTTTTACCATCTCTAAAAGCACCACCAGAAGCGGTAATAACTAATTTATCTACATTCTTATTTTCTACCTGTAAACATTTCGCTATAGCGACATGTTCACTATCTATTGGATAAAGTTTGCCGTGTCCTGCTTTAAGCATCTTATTAATAAGTTCGCCACCAACGACTAAAGATTCTTTATTAGCAAGCGCAACTATTTTATCTAGTCTTAATGCTTCTACAGTAGGTAGTAATCCTACAAATCCTACAAGAGCGTTTACCATCATTTCATATGGGCATTCTTTAACTAAAGAAATTAACCCATCATCGCCATAATAAAATTTAATATTTGGGTATTTTTTGCTGTATGTAATAAATTTTGATTTTTCTTTAACACAAACGTATTTACATTCAGGATGAGCTTTTAAAATATAAGAAATACATCTAGTTCTACTTCCAACTGAAAAACCTAAAAGTGTAAATCTATCTTTGTTATCTTTAATGACACTTAAAGTTTGGCTTCCAATACTACCAGAAGCCCCAAGTATTAATAGAGACCTTCTCATAATAATGATCCAAAAGTAATCGGACAATTCGTACAAATAGCGAATATGTTAATAAATATTGCACTTATAGCGGCAGTAAAGACCACACTATCAATACGGTCAAGGACACCACCATGGCCAGGCAAAATATAGCCAAAGTCCTTAATGTTATATGTTCTTTTAATAGCGGAGAACGCTAAATCACCAATCACAGCAACAAAAGGAATAACTAAAGCGAGAATTAAAATTAAATACCAATGGTCTAAATCTAATATTCCAGGTAATATTGGATGATCCACTAAAGCGAGAATAAACCCTAATAAGAAACCAAGAATTCCACCAATAATAATTCCACCGAAGAATCCTTCCCAAGATTTTTTAGGAGAAATACGCTCATTTAGACGGTGTTTTCCAAACAAAACGCCAACAAAATACGCACCAGCATCGTTTAGTAATGCTGATGCAATTACAAATATCATTAATGTGGAATTTTCTAAATTATATGTAGTATTCCAATAAGTTAAAGAAGGATCGCTATAATAAGAAAGTGCGCTTGGGAAATATCTTAAATATAAGCAAGCTTGTATTCCAACAGCAATAATAAAGAAGCTAAAAAACATTACTGCAGCATCTTTAAATGAGAAGTCTTCTTTAAATATAGCGAACATTACTAAAATAAACGCCCCAACAAATGACACGCTTAAAGGCGCATATGGAGAAAGGAAATACGTAAAAATATGACCGCTATCAAGAGGTTCTCCACTAATCGCACATAATATAAATGGGAACAAAACGAATGTAACAACAAATATAAATGCAATAAATGAGTATAAAAGATTTGCTTTAGGGCGAATCATATTAATAATTTCATAACAAGCTAAGAAACATGCTGGAAGCATGAGCCCAAGAATAAAGAAATCACCAAGAAATATACATGGCAAAACTACTGCAATAGCAATTAATGCAGTAATAATTCTTGTATTCATCGATTTTTTAGTATCGTTAGAAAGTTCGTTTGGTTGTAACTTATTTTTCATCAATGGCACCAAATCTACGATCACGATTTTCGTAGTCCTTTAAACATTTTCTAAGTTCTTCTTTTGTAAAATCTGGCCAATACGTATTTGGGAATAAGAATTCTGCATACGCTAATTGGTAAGGCATATAGTTAGAAGTACGAAGTTCTCCACTAGTTCTAATTAATAAATCAACTGGTGGTAAATCTTTTGTATATAAGTAATCATTAAAGTTATCGATATTAAGAGAATCTATATCAATTTTGCCATCTTTTACATCTTGAGCAAATGCTTTAGCGGCTCTAACAATTTCTTGTTTACCACCATAATTTAAGCAGATATTGAATGTAAAATTCTTACAATCTTTAGTTTTATTAATAGCATCATTTACGGTTTTTTGTGAATGTTTTGGAAGTTTAGAAATATCTCCACTAACAATTACTCTAGAACCATCTTTAATAAGTCTAGCGATTTCACGTTTAAAGAAAATATCTAAGTAGTTGAACAAGTGGTTAATTTCATCTTTAGGACGATTCCAGTTTTCAGTGGAAAAAGCATATAAAGACATAACTTTAATATCTTGAGCTAAGCATTCTTCATAGATTTCAATAATACGGTCACATCCTGCTTTATGGCCTAAATGACGAGGCAAGTTTCTTTGTTTTGCCCATCTGCCATTTCCATCCATAATAAAGGCGACATGTTGAATCTTCTTTTTTTCCATATTTCGATTATACAAAAAATATCCCGCTTTTTCATTAAAAATGAATTAGAGGGATATATTATTTATAGGGATTTTACTATAAAGTTGTAATTTCTTTTTCTTTTTCAGCTACGATAACATCAACTTGTTTAATTGCTTCATCAGTGACTTTTTGGATATCTTCTTCAATACGTTTTTGATAGTCTTCACTGACTGAATCATCATTCTTAACAAAGTCCATATAATCACGTCTTACATTACGGATAGAGACTTTTGCTTCTTCACCATATTTATGAGCTTGTTTAACAATCTCATTTCTACGATCACCAGTTAATGCTGGAATGATTAATCTAATAACATTCCCTTCATTAATTGGATTAAGGCCTAAATCGCTTGCGTTTAACGCTGCAACGATGCTTTTAACATCATCTTTAGAATATGGCTTAATTAATAATTGTCTTGGTTCTGGTACAGAAATTGAGCTAATTTGGTTGATTGGGGTTGGAGAACCATAATAATCAACGTTGATGCTATTAAGCATAGCTGGAGAAGCTCTACCAGTTCTTAAAGTGGACAATGAGTTTCTTAATGAGTCAATTGATTTTGACATTGCCACTTGGGCTTCTAATGCTGTTTCTTCCATAATTAATTTCCTTTCTTACAAGTGGTTCCCATTGTATCTCCATGAGCAACTTTAACATAGTTACTTGGATCTTTAGAAGAGAACACACGGATTTGTATATCAGTATTTTTTAAAATTTGCACTGCAGTTTGATCCATAACCATAATACCTTTTTCAATCATCTCATCAAAAGTAATTGTTGAGATAAATTGAGCATCACTATGTTTTGTAGGATCTTTATCATAAACACCATCAACACCATGTTTGCCCATTAAGATGGCTTCACATTTGGTTTCAACTGCTCTAGTGGCAGCGCCTGTATCTGTGGTGAAATATGGTTTACCAATTCCTCCGGCAAAGAAGCAAACTTTACCATCTGCTAAATCAGCGTTTGCTTCATCTGGATTATATTCTTTAACCCTATCTGAAACCTTGCCTAATGCGGAAAATACTGTAGTTTTGACGCCTTTTTGCTCTAAAGTTGAACTTACTGCTAAAGCGTTAATGACTGTTGAGAGCATACCCATGTAGTCACCACTTACTCTATCAAAACCAACCTTAGCTTGGACAGCACCACGGCAGATATTTCCTCCACCAATAACGATACCAATTTCTACTCCTTCATTATGTAAAGAAGTGATTGTGTCTGCTAATCCAACAATAGTATCGCGGTCAAAGATATCAGCGCTATCGTTTGATAAGCCTTCTCCGGAAAATTTTAACAATACTCTTTTATACATAGTTTCTCCTATAAAAAAGGCATCAATAAAGATGCCTCTAGTTTTTAATTACTTAATTTGACTCATTACTTCACTTGCGAAGTCATCGTTTCTTTTTTCAATGCCTTCACCAACTTGGTAACGAACAAATTTAATAATGCTTGCTTTCTTTTCGTCTAAGATTTGACCAATAGTCTTAGAATCATCTAATAAGAAGTTTTGTTTTGTTAAAGTCATTTCTGCGAAGTATTTATTGATTTTTCCTTCGAGAATTTTCTTTAACATTTCTTCTGGTTTATTAACTAATTTTGGATCATTCTTAGCGGTTTGAAGTTCGACTTCATATTCGTGTTCTTTTGCATCACTTGGAACATCATCCATAGTAATGTATTGTGGGTTGTTAGCAGCAATATGCATTGCTAAACCTTTATTAAAGTCTGCATCATCAATGCTTGTAACAACTGCAACACCGATTTTGCCACCCATATGAATGTAAGTAGTAACGTTTTGGCCTGCTGTTGGGGCAATGATATCAAATCTTCTTAAATCAAGTTTTTCACCCATTTTAACTGTTGCGGCAGTAAATAAGTCTTGACATAAAGCCTTACCTTCATCTAAGGAGCTTGGGTTGTTCTTTAATAAGATAGTGGCAACTTGATCCACGAAATCATGGAATGCATCACCTTTAGAAACGAAGTCTGTTTCACAGTTAACTTCAACAACTATTGTACGACCACATTCTGCACAGGTTTTTGTTAATGAGAGACCTTCAGCTGCAATTCTGTCAGCTTTTTTAGCGGCTTTTGCTAAGCCTTTTTCTCTTAACCAGTCAGTAGCTTTGTCTAAATCATTATCAGAAGCCACTAAAGCACTACGGCAATCCATCATGCCAGCGCCTGTTCTCTCACGGAGAATTTTAATTAATTCAACTAAACTCTCAGCCATGATTATTTACCTTCCTCGGTGGCTTTCTTTGCTTTTGGGGCGGCTTTCTTTGCTGGTTTTTTTGCTGGTTCATCGTTAGAAGCAGCTTTAGCTTCTTTAGCGATTGCTTTTTCTTCTTCAGCAACAGCGTGTGCTTTATCTTGTGAAGCAGCTCTTAAAGCTTGTTCTCTTTCATAAGCTTCTTGTCTAGCTTTTCTTTCTTCACGAATCTTTCTTAATTTTTCTTCGTTATCACGTTCTGTTTGTTTAATAACATCTTTCATGGTAACGCTTTCGCCTTCATCTTTTGTATAAGCAACAACGGTTTGTCCACCTTTGCTTTCAACAATAGCATCAGCGATAACTGCTAAGATTAATGAAACACTACGAATAGCGTCATCATTTGCAGGAATAACATAGTCAATATTGTCTGGGTTGCAGTTTGTATCAACAATAGCAAACACAGGAATATTTAATTTCTTTGCTTCATTAACTGCATTGTGTTCTGTCATTGGATCAACAATGAAGATGGCATTAGGAACTTTTCTCATTTCCTTAATACCTGCTAAGTTTTTGATAAGCTTTTCTTTTTCTTTTCTTAATGCAGCGGCTTCAGTTTTTGGTAATAAATCAAGTTCACCTTCTTCATCTTTTCTTTCGAGTTCTTTTAAGTAACGAATACGAGATTGAATGGTCTTGAAGTTGGTTAATGTACCACCTAACCATCTGTTTGTGATATAGAAACTACCACTTCTTAATGCTTCAGCTTCAACAGCTTCTTTGCATTGATCTTTTGTACCTACGAATAAGACCTTACCACCGTTATCAACGATTTCTTTGAGGGCCTTGTAGGACTCTGTGATTTGATTTACTGTTTGTTGTAAATCGATGATGTAAACGTTGTTTCTAGCGCCATAGATGTATTTCTTCATCTTTGGGTTCCAACGTTTTGTTTGATGACCGAAATGAGCACCTGCTTCTAAAAGCTTTCTCATTGTAATGATTGGTGCATCAGGATCATGCATAACTGTCTCCATTGTGACAGCTTCGGAATTGACTTCCTTAATTTCTTCTTCGCTCATTTTGAGCCTCCTTTAGTTTAGCCTCCACTATTTCTAACATCGACCCCTACTATGTAGGACCTTGGCAGATGAATCCATAGTGTGTGTATTACTGCAATTGCGCAGCGTGTATATATTAACAAAGTAAAATAGTTATGGCAACTATAATAAATATTATTATTTCTTTTTTGCTCTAGGATGAGAGGCAAAATATGTTTCCTTCATTGCTTTGGTAGAAACATGAGTATAAACCTGGGTAGCGTCAATTGACTCATGACCAAGGAGTTCTTGGATGGTTCTTAAATCCGCTCCTGCTTCTAATAAATGAGTGGCAAATGAGTGACGGAAAATATGTGCGTGAAGGTGATAATTTAAAGAAGCTTTTTGTTCAATGTTAGACAATATTACATCAAGACCTTCCCTTGTTAGATTTTCTCCTTTATAATTTATAAATAAATTATTAGTTAACATTTCCGCTTTAACGAGAAGGAAGTTTCTACTTTCTTTTAAATACTTTTCAATGGATGCTTTTGCATCGTTAGAAATAGGGACAACTCTTTCTTTGTTACCTTTACCAATAATTCTTAATGAACGATTTTTAAAATCAACATCTTGAAGCTTAAGATTTACTAATTCACTTGCTCTAATGCCTGAATAATATAGGGTTTTGATGATAGCTTGATCTCTAAGCATTAAATCATCATCTCTTTGTTCATTTTTAAAGAAAATTTCCTTTATTTGATCTTTGCTTAAGGCTCCTGGGAAACGCTTTTCTAGTTTAGGGGTGTCTACATATAAAAATGGATTATCTGAAATATAACCATTATTAAACAAAAACTTATAAAACTTCTTCAAACTACATAACTTTCTAGCGCATGTTCTTTTGCTAACACCACTTGAAAGTTCTTTAGATAAAAATTTTCTTATAACACCTGCTTCGACATAGTCGAACAAAACATTAATTTCTCCTAAATATAAGAAAAATGACTTTATATCTGACGCATAAGAATCAATTGTTCTTGGAGAATAGTTACATTCGTTTTTTAAATAATCTAAAAACTCAGCAGTTGGTTTATTCATATAAAAAGAATAGCATCTTTCTTACGAAAGAAAAAAGGCGAAGTATTATTTTCTTCCTTTTTTACTTATTTTTTCCATATGGTTACAAGTTGGGTAATTTGTGCAACCTAAGAAATAACCATATTTCCCTTTTTTCTTCACTAAATAACCATCACAATCAGGACATTTTTTAACGTAGTCTTTTTCTGTGTAGACTTGTTCTTCGGTTTCTGTATAGCGGCAAGTTGGGAATCCAGAACATGCAATAAATGTTTTCTTACCGGATTTGTCTTTTCGATAAACAAGAGGTTTACCACATACAGGACAATTTCTACCAACTTCTTTAACATCTTCCGCTGGTTTTTCTTCTTTTTGAATATATTTACAAGTTGGGTAATTACCACAACCAATAAATGTACCGTTTTTGCCTTGTTTAACCACTAAAGGAGCACCACAAATTGGGCACTTTTCTCCAGTTTCGATAGGATTATCCTTATACATAATTTCGGCAACTTTTCCATATTGCTCCATAAATGGGACATAGAAATCATCAAGGATTTTATTTTTTGAAGCTTTGCCATCTTGTACTTTATCTAATTCATTTTCCATATCAGCGGTATATTTAGCATTTACGATATTTGGGAAATATTTGTGTAATACATAAGCAGTTTTTTTACCTTGATCAGTAATAGAAATCTCACCTTTATTTGAAATAATGTATTCACGTTTTTTAAGTAATTCAATTGTGCTTGCGTATGTAGAAGGTCTACCAATACCAGCTTCTTGCATTAACTTAACAATCTTAGCTTCTGTATATAATCCAGGGGCTTCTGTATATTTTTGTTCGCTTTCTTTATGAGCCACCAAAAATTCGTCATTTACATTAATTTGTGGGATATTTGCAGTGTATTCGTTATCTTTTTCATTATTAATAATGTTATAACCTAGGAATATATTTCTTTTAAATTCACACTTAAATTCATTGCCATTTATATTAAATTTAACCACTAAAACTTCATCTTTTTTAGGTTTGATGAAATATGCTAATGTGTGATTATAGATTAATTTATATAAGGCATATTGGTCTGGAGTTAAAAATGGTCTAACTACTTCTGGAGTTAAGTTCACCGATGTAGGTCTAATAGCTTCATGAGCATCTTGTGCTCTTGAATCTTTTTTAAAACTCTTACCACTAGCAAGATATTCATTACCGTATTTATTTAAGATATATTCACTGGCGCTTTTCATAAATGAACTAGATAATCTAGTAACATCAGTACGCATATAAGTAATTAAACCTGTATGCTCACCATTAATAGAAACACCTTCATATAACATTTGAGCAATTTTCATTGTTCTAGATGCTGAAAAACCAAGTCGTGAGAAAGCTTCTTGTTGTAAAGTAGCAGTCATTAATGGTTCAGGCGCATTTTTAAGTCTAATTTCTGTTTTTATATCACTGACTTTTAATGTATTACCAATATGAGTTAAGACATCTTGGGCTAGTTCTTTAGTTACTAATTCATCTTTGTTTTTAGAAATATAAGAAAGTTTAACTTCCTTACCATCTACTAAAATAGCAATATCAAAGTTCCAATATTCTTGTGGAACAAAGTTATCAATTTCTTCTTGATGATCAAGAATCATTTTTAATGTAGTTGATTGAACTCTTCCTGCAGATTTAGATCTAATCTTCTTTTTCATTAAATTAGATAATTTAAACCCAACGATACGGTCAATAATTCTTCTAGTTTCTTGAGATTGAACAATATCAAAATCAATGGTTCTAGGATTTTTAATAGCTTCTAAGATTGAATCACGAGTAATTTCATGGAATTCTAATCTTTTATTTTTCTTTTCATCAAGTTTTAAAGCTTGAGCAATATGCCATGCAATAGCTTCCCCTTCTCTATCAGGGTCGGTCGCAAGAATAACTTCTTCGGCTTTCTTAGCTTCTACTGCCAAACTAGACACTAGGCTCTCTTTACCTTTTATTATTACGTACGTAGGCGCATATGCGTTATCAACATCGACTCCTAAACCACCATTTGCCTTGGTTGATAGATCTCTAATATGGCCTTTAGATGCCACTACTTTATAATCACTTCCAAGGTATTTACCGATGGTCTGACACTTGGTTGGAGATTCAACAATTACTAACTTCATCCGGCTACCTCAACGTAAATATAATGCTTATAAAAATGCTTGTCAAACTGCTTTCTATATTAAATAAAAATACTATTTATTTAAGAAAATTTTCATAAAGTTTCACTACTCAATTGGGACAATACATCGTCTCCAGATTCCACTAAAACTCCGCCTTCTCTTATTAATCTATTACAGGCGCAATGCGCGTCAATACTATAAGGAACAACAAGTATTTCGTGCCCATATTCAAGAGCATAATTTACTGTTATCATTGTGCCACTTCTTTCATATGCTTCAGTCACTAATGTGCCTTTTGAACATGCCGCAATTAAACGATTTCTAAATGGGAAAGAACCTACTCCACTTATGTACTTATTTGGATATTCACTTATCAAAAGTCCATTATTTTTTATTTCTTGATATAAAGAATAGTTCTCTTCTGGATATACTCTATCAATACCACAACCAATGATTCCAATAGTCTTTCCACTGTTATCTAAACATGTTTGATGAGCTACTGCGTCTATTCCTAAAGCAAGACCAGAAACAATAATATAATCCTTACAAACATCCTTAACAATTTCTCTTGTAATGTTACTTCCATAAGGTGTTGCTTTTCTTGAACCAACAACACTTAAACATTTTTTATTGTCATCAAGAAGAGATATGTCTCCATAATAAAAAAGCACAAATGGTGGCTTATAGATATTCTTTAGATAAGCTGGGTAATTATCATCAAGAATTGTTAGATAATTTGCTTTAAGATTTTCAGCTTGTTTTTCTTCTTCTTCAAACTCAAAAGGTTCTCTATTTAGAATGGCTTCATATATCTTATCCCATTCCCCATTAAATCTAAGTGCTAAGAATAATAGTAATTCTCTTGCCGTATAATGTTTATACATAAAAAATCCCCCTATATATACATGGGGGAAATTTTTAAAATTTTCTAAAACAATTTAACTTTTTTGTATTTTGCTTGTTTTACAGGTTTATATGAAAAGCGATGCAAACCTTCAACTGGACCATATTCATCTAATGCTTCTAAATGGTCTTTAGTGCCATATCCTTTATTATTTTTAATATTATACATAGGATATTTCTTATCTAATTCATAACATTCATGATCTCTAGATACTTTCGCTAATATGGATGCGGCAGCAATATTTTTACTTCTAGCATCTCCTTTAACTAAAGAAGTAAATGGAATCCCGAGCTTAGAAATATCCATACAATCGGTTAGAACATAATCAGGAACAACATTTAATCCTTTAATCGCTCTTATCATTGCTTCTCTAGAGGCATTTAAGATATTCATCTCATCTATTTCTTCGACAGTACAATATGCAATTGAATAACTAATAGCGTTTTCAATAATTATTTTATAAGCTTCTTCTCTTTGTTTTTCTGTGAGTTTTTTAGAGTCATTAATTCTTTCATCATTAAAGTCTATTGGTAAAATAACTGCGGCAGCATAAACAGGGCCTAATAATGGGCCTCTACCAGCTTCATCCACACCACAAATAAGTTTTATTTTGTCTGAATAATATTCTTTTTCAATATCTAAACTCATATACGATCATAACTAACTCTACCTAATAGTCCATCTTTAAGTTCTTTAAGAAGTAGAGCTTCTGCCTTTAAAAGATCAAACTCTCCATCTTTAAGAAATAGCCCTCTTCTTTTAGCGATTTGAGAAAGAGTATTTGTGTAATCAGAAATCTCATCAATTTCAAATCTATCTTTAAGAATATTAGGATAATTTTCTTTTAAAAAAGGTAGCAAAACCTCAATTAAATCAGTATTTGGTAAAATAATTTCTTTTATAGAACCAATAAGGGCAACATTAATTGCTTTAGTTCTATCAGAGTAATTCATAGGTAAAATTCCAGGAGTATCTAAGAGCAAGAAATCATTATTAATTTTGACCCATTGTTCCCCTCTAGTGTGTCCTGGTTTATTTTCAACACTAGCAACTTTTCTTCCCACTAAACAGTTAATTAAAGAAGATTTGCCAACGTTAGGAACACCCACAATTGCCACTCTAAGTGGTTGTGGTTTCATACCTTTTGCAATGTCTTTATCATGTTTTGCTTTTCCAAGTTTTGAAATTACAGAAGTGATAATCTTTTTAGCGTTTTTATCATTTAATGAAAGAGTTAAAACATCATCAAAATCTTTTTTAAGATGATTCACTAACTTATTTGTGACTTCT
This sequence comes from Bacilli bacterium, assembly GCA_045601085.1. GTDB lineage: Bacteria > Bacillota_I > Bacilli_A > RFN20 > CAG-826 > JAZRZD01. The sequence continues at coordinate 62,936 of JAZRZD010000002.1, forward strand.
AAATCCGCTAAATCAGCTTTATTTAAAACTAAAACTCTATTCTTATTAGAAATAAGTTTCTCTAAATCATCATTAATAGAACTTATTGGCGCTCTAGCGTCTACTAGTTCAACAACAACATCTACTAACTTAAGTTTTAAAGTAAGCTCATCAAGAGCTTTTTTCATATGTCCTGGAAACCAATGTATTTCTGCCATAATTAATGCCTCTTATAATAAACTTTTTCTTGTGGAACTAAATCAACAATAACTGGTTTACCCTCATTTTTTTCTATTCTTCCATATCCATCAATGGAAATTAAAACACCATTGATATTTTCATAATATACAGGTGTGTATGTGCTACTAGATTCATAGGAATCTTCACTGTTGTACCAGTTATCTCCCATAACAAAATATTCACCATCTTGTAAAGTTAAGTCAAAATTACGAGGTTTGGATTCAATAACAGAAAATCCCCAATCAACATAGTTATAAGTGGTAACTTCATCATCTTTTGAGGTAACAGTAAGAGTAGCAACAAATTCTCCACCTTCAGTATGTGAAGAGAGAATTATATGTTCATTAGGAAAACCATATACTCTTTTGATTTTATATGCAGCATTTTCTTTTAATGTATTTTGACCTCCTGGAGTGTAACCCCCAATATAATCATCTAAATAATAGGTAATAACAATATCAAATCTTGCAATATGATCTTTTGTATAGTTTGTAGTGTCCATCGTGCCGTAATTAGCCTTATCATAACCACCTAACAATGTTGGGTTCATTGACTGACCATCAACAAATATAAACTTATAACAGATATTTTGGAAAATCGTTACAACGGAAAAACATAATAAGGTAACCACACCTAAACAAACTACCGCCCAAAATACATTCAATAATTTTTTCATTCATTGAATAATTATAATTATTAATTTTAATATTCGCAAAGCAAAAAGAAAAAGGACCTTAAGGTCCTTCTTCTAGTTAAAACTTCGAAATTATAAAACTTCTTTAATACGAGCCGCTTTACCTGAGAGTTTTCTAATGTAAGTAATTTTGTTTCTTCTTACTTTACCCCTACGAGTAACTTCGATTGAAGCAATACTTGGGGAATGAATTGGGAATGTTCTTTCGACCCCAATTGCACCACTCATCTTACGGACAGTAAAAGTTTCACTAATGCCGCCGCCTCTACGTGAAATAACAACGCCTTGGAATACTTGAATTCTTGATTTGTTGTTTTCGATAATTCTCACAGAAACTTTAACTTCATCACCTGAAGAAAATTGTGGGAGATCTTTACGTAATTGGCTGGCTGTAACTTCATTAACTAAATTTGCGTTCATGACTTTACCTCCTTCAAACCTTTTCTCTTGGTGTTCATTCTCATTTGACAGCGGAGCACCCGTAGCATGATAAATTTACATGCCCATATAGAATACAAACAAACGCTAAGTGTGTCAATAAATATTTATTTATATAGTGTTAAGCATTTTTACTTGACACAATAATACAATCAATATAATATGATTTAGTCGTTAAAGGAGAAAAGTTATGGCAGTTAAAATTAGATTAACAAGAATTGGTCGTCACAATGACGCATTCTACCGTATCGTTGCAGCAGATTCTAGATTTGCTAGAGATGGCAGATATATCGAACAAATCGGTTATTATGATCCAGCTAAATCATTCGCAGACGCAACAATCGATAAGGATTTAGCAGCAAAATGGTTAAAATTAGGTGCTCAACCATCTGAAACCATTAAAGCTATGTTCAGAGCCCAAGGTATCACCGCTAAAAAGGAATCTAAATAATGGATTTAGAAAAATTAATTCACTCTGTTATTGATTCTTTAGTAGATAAACCTGAGTCCTTATTTATTAGAATCGATGACAATGGCGAACACGATGTTAATATCGTAATCGCAAGTGAAGCATCCGATACCGCAAAATTAATTGGTAAACACGGCGCTGTTGCTAATGCAATTAGAGAAGTCTTGTCAGTTGCAGGCAAAAACGAAAAGAAATATTACCACATTAAATTCGACTCATTTGATACTGAAAAAGAGGATTAATTCCTCTTTTTTGAATTATGGAACAAGTACAAATTGGCTACATTATTGGATCTTTTAAAGTTGATGGAGAAGTTAAAGTAAACATCACTACAGATTTTTTTGATGAACGTTATAAGATTAATAGCCCTATAACAGTTAAACAATACAATGAAACAAAAGAATTAATATTAGAAGATATTTATAAATCCGGCCAATTTGTAATTGCCAAATTTAAAGAGATTAATTCTAAAGAAGAAGCAGACGCATTAAAAGGGGCAGTTCTTTTAGCAGAAAAAGATGCTTCTTTACTTAAAAAAGATGAATATTACTTCTCAGATTTAATTGGTTGTAAGGTCATTAATCAAGAAGGAACAGAAATAGGAATAGTAAAACAAGTAGAAGAATATCCTGCACAACTCACCCTCAGAGTTAAAGGCAATTCAAAAGATATTCTTATTCCATTCGTAAAAGCTTTTATTAAGCAAGTTAACATTAAAGAAAAAACTATTAATGTTGAAACAATTGAGGGTATGATATGAAGATTACAATTTTAACTTTATTTCCAGAAATGTTTGATGGGTTTTTAACTAACTCAATCATTAAAAGAGCAATCGCAAAATCCATTGTCGAAATAAAGATAGTTAACATAAGAGATTACACAAAAGATAAGAATCATAGAGTTGATAGCGCTCCTGTTGGAGGCGGCGCTGGTTTAATTATGAAATGCCAACCAGTTATCGACGCTTTAAACGATGTAAAAACTGATTCTTCTCATACAATTTTGTTATCACCAAAAGGCGAAACATTTAAACAAGAAAAAGCAATAAACCTTGCAAAACTCCAAGATATTGTAATTATTTGCGGTCATTACGAAGGTATTGATGAAAGAGTAAATAATTATGTAGATGAATTAATTTCTATTGGAGATTATGTACTTACTGGGGGTGAAATTCCTTCAATGGCAATTGCTGATTCTATAATTCGTTTACTTGATGGCGCAATCGCAAATGAATCAACAGATGAAGAATCATTTAATAACGGATTACTTGAATATCCTCAATATACAGAACCATATGATTATGATGGACATAAGGTTCCAGATATTCTATATTCAGGAAACCATGAAGCTATTAAAAAATGGAGACAAAAAGAGTCTTTAAAAATTACAAAAGAACTTAGACCTGATTTATATAAAAATTATCCACTCACGAAAGCGGATAATAAATTATTAGATGAACTTAACAAATCTGAAACTCCAAAGTGGGAATCAGACGCAATAGAAAAAGGTAAGAAGTTCAAACATTAATGTGGGAAGTTCATTCCACCCATATTTGTTGGGAGTTTCCCACTTTTTTTGTATTGTCCCATTTGTTTCATTACTTCTTTAGTTTGATCGTATTTCTTTAAAACACGATTAACATCTGCGACGGTTTTACCACAACCATTGGCAACTCTAATCTTTCTAGAATATTTAAAGATTTCTGGATTACATCTTTCTTCCGGAGTCATAGAGTTGATAATTACCTCAAAATTACGCATTTCTTTTTCTGCGGCAGCAGTTTGTTCAGGTGTAATTTTAGGCATTCCTGGAATAAGTTTAATCAATCCACCTAAAGAGCCAAGTTTTTGTACTTGTTTCATTTGAGCAAGTAAATCATTAAGGTCAAACTTACCTGACATCATTTTATTTACTGACTTTTTAGCTTCTTTTTCATCCATTTCTTCTTGGGCTTTTTCCACTAAAGTCATAACATCGCCCATACCTAAAATACGATCCGCCATACGGTCAGGATGGAAGATATCTAAATCAGTAATTTTTTCGCCAATACCTGAGAATTTAATAGGAATTCCAGTTAAATGTTTAATAGATAAAGCGGCACCACCTCTAGCATCACCATCAAGTTTTGACATGACAATACCAGACAATTTAACTTTCTCATTAAATGTGTTTGCAACATTAACAGCATCTTGTCCAGCCATAGCATCTACTAAAAGTAGGGTTTCATTAGGATTAACAGCGGCTTGAATATCATTTAGCTCAGTCATTAATTGTTCATCAATTTGTAAACGACCAGCAGTATCAATAATTAAAACATCATAGCCATCATATTTAGCGGTTTCTAAGGCTTTTTTAGAAATTTCAACAGGTGAAACATCAGTGCCCATATTGATAAGCTTTACATCAATTGAATTTGCAATTGTTTGTAATTGATCGATAGCAGCAGGGCGATAAACGTCACAAGCGGCAAGAAGAACTTTTTTATGTTGTTTATTTTTAAATAAGTTCGCTAACTTACCAGCGGTTGTGGTTTTACCACTACCTTGTAAACCAACAAGTAATATAACTGTTGTGCCATTTTTATTTATGTTGAGCTCGCTATCGCCACTTCCAAGTAAAGTTTCAAGTTCATCATGAACAATCTTAACCACCATTTGAGATGGATTAAGTTTAGATAAAACATCTTGGCCAATAGCTTTTTCTTTAACGCTATTAGTGAATTCTTTTACTACTTTATAGTTAACGTCAGCTTCAAGTAAGGCAATGCGTATTTCTTTAAGCATTTCCTCCATGTTGGCTTCGGTAAGTCTAGCTTGTCCACGTAATTTTTTGAAGATATTAGAAAACTTATCAGTTAATGATTCAAATGCCATTTTTTATAATCCTTTCTATCTCTTCAATATTGGTAAGATCTTTCATAGAAACTGCAAAATCTTTGAGTTCTGCACACTTTTTTAATAATTTATCGTACTTTTCAAGAAGGTGAAGTTTGTTTTCTAATTCATCTAATTTTGCTTCGCCTTTTTTAAGTGCATCGTCAACAGCGGCGCGTGAAATTGACTTATCTTCTGCAATTTCAGAAAGAGATAAATCATAGTTATAATATTCATCTAAAACAGTGTTTTGTGTATCAGAAAGTAGTTCATGATAAATCGCAAATAATGATGAATAATGTAGTTTCTTACTTAATGCGTCCATACTATTCTCCAACACAAAGTCCATATAAATATTTATCAAGATCAAACTCTTGTAAATCTTCCATCTTTTCGCCTAATCCAATGAAACGAACTGGTACACCAAGTTCATCTCTAATCGCTAAGATTATTCCACCTTTACTGGTACCATCCATTTTAGTAATAACTACACCGGTAAGATTAGTGACTTCCGCAAATGATTTTGCTTGTATAACCCCATTTTGTCCAGTTGTTGCATCAATAATTAAGAAAGTTTCTTGTGGGGCGCCTTCTATTTCTTTAGAAATAACTCTTTTAATTTTAGATAGTTCATCCATTAAATTTTGTTTGGTTTGAAGTCTTCCTGCGGTATCCACAATGACTAAATCCACACCATCGGCTTTAGCCTTCTTAATTCCATCATAAGCAACTGATGCAGGATCAGCATTTTCTCCTCCAAAAACAATGTTAATATTTAATCTTTTTGCCCATATAGAAAGTTGCTCAACAGCACCAGCTCTAAAAGTATCTGCAGCAACTAACATTACTTTTTTACCTTTATCTATATATCTTTTTGCTAATTTAGCAATTGTTGTAGTTTTTCCAACTCCATTGACTCCAACAACTAATAAAACAGTAGGAGTTCCTTCATTAAATGAGAGTTCTGTTTGAATATCGCCTTTATTAGCGTAACCCATGAACATTTTATCCACTAAAAGCTCATTAATTTCTTTTGGTTCAGTTATCTTATTCTTACGAGATTCTTCCAAAACCTCTTCGATAATATTCAAAGCAAAAGAAACACCAACATCTGATTCAATAAGAATCTCTTCTAATTCATCAAAATATGTTTGGTTAACATTTTTATAACGTTCAGCTAAGTTAGTAAGTTTATTAGAAAAGTTTTTGCGTGATTTTTCTAATCCTTCATTATATGAATCAACGCTTTTATCTTCTTTTTTGGCAAACTTATTCTTAAGAAACGAAATTAAACCCATTAGATTCTCCTTTTCTTAAGAGCATTTTGTGCAGCATCTTCTTCTGCTGCTTTTTTACTTTTTCCTACTCCTGAAGCAAGCACAATATCATTAAACATAACATTTACTTTGAATGTTTTATCGTGGCTTGGGCCAGAGGATTCTATTAATTCATAATGAACACTGCTACGATGCTCGGCTTGCATCTCTTCTTGAAGTTTAGTTTTTGCATCTGTTAAATCATCAACATTAGCATTTTTAATATCTCTATAAATAAAACTTTTTACATAACGATAAGCAACATTAATGCCATTATCTAAATAAATAGCACCCACTAAAGATTCAAAGACATTTTCTAAAATATGGTCGCTTTGTAATAGAATTTCAGGTTTTATTGCCTTTCCTGTAATAATTAAAGTTTCTAATTTAGACTTTCTAGCGTAGTTTGCTAAAGATTCGGTTCTAACTAATCTACTTCTAAGTTTTGACATGTCTCCTGGAGTCATATCTTGATGATTTTTAAAAATTAAATCAGCAGAGACATATCCAATAACTGCATCACCCATATATTCAAGTCTTTCATAATCTTGATGCTTTGTGTTAGCGTCTTGATTATAAGAAGGGTGCGTTAAAGCAGTATCATAAACTTGACGATTATGAATTCTAAAATGATGAATCTTTGCAAATTCTTCTAGAGTCATTATTTACTATTTTCCTCAACACCTTTTTTAATTGCTTCAACAATGTTATGTTCTGCTAAGCCTTTAGCAACATACATAGCGTTTTTGAAACAATATGCATCCGCATTACCATGTGCCTTAATGACAATACCGTTAAGACCAACCATGAATGCGCCACCAGTAGATTTATAATTCATTCTAGTGGTCATATCTTTAATACCTTTTTTAACGTGTAAATAGCCAAGTTTTGTCCATAAATTCTTGGTAAATGCTTCTTTCATCATCTTACCCATTGCTTTAGCGGTTCCTTCAACACATTTTAAGAAAACGTTACCGGTAAAGCCATCTAAGACGACTACGTCGTTTTCTCCAAATAAGACAGTTCTTGCTTCAATATTACCTTGGTAATTTGGGAAATTAGATTCTTTAAGAAGTTTATGAGCTTCTTGGGTTAATGGAGAACCTTTTTTATCTTCAGTACCATTAGCCATTAAAGCAACTTTTGGTTCTTTAATTCCATAAACTGCTTGAGCATATAATCTACCCATTAAAGCAAATTGTGCTAAATGTTCTGGTTGATTTTCATTGTTTGCGCCGCAATCAAGTACTGCACAGAATTTTTTAGGATCAACAGTTGGAAGAGAAACAAGTAATGCTGCTCTTTTAATACCTGGGATCATCTTTAATTTAATTGTTGCAGAAGAAAGGAATCCACCTGTGGATCCACATGAAATGATGCCATCGGCTTTTTCATTTAACATGGTATCTAAGGCAATCATCATAGATGAACCTTTCATTCTCATAGCTTCAAGAGCGCCTGCATCCATAGGAACAACGTCTCTTGCGTCAACGATTGTAATATTTTTAAAAGCTTCCAAATCTGTTAGTTCTTCTTTTTTACCAACAGCAAAGATTTGAATATCCTTATTTTCTTGAACGAATTCTTTAATAGCATCAACAACAGTTTTGCTACCTAAATCTCCACCCATTGTGTCTACGACTAATTTTAACATAGTTAATTACCTCTATTTTTTAATCGTAGCAAAAAACAATCAATAACGCAATTAAGCGTTATATATAAATAAAGGGCAAATTCTTAACAACCAATATAATTATCAGTGTCTGTTTCTAGTTCTTTAGTAAACTTTTTAATTATAAAATCATTACCTTTTTCACTAGGGTTAGCGATGATTTCTTTTGCGTCATTTCTTGCTGCAACAAATATGTTTATATCATCTTTCACATTAAGATATCTAAATTCAGGAAAACCAGATTGTCTTAACCCTGATAAATCTCCTGGTCCACGAGAAGACATATCCATTTCAGAAATCTTAAACCCATCATTAGTTTCTTCTAAAATATGAAGCCTGTCATTTTCATCCTCGCTCACTAATAAGCAAGCAGATTTAGAACCATCTCTTCCTACTCTTCCACGAAGTTGATGTAATGATGCAAGACCAAAATTATTAGCGTCATATATCACCATTAAGTTAGCGGTTTTTACATCAATTCCCACTTCAATTACTTGTGTAGAAACTAATATTGGTTTCTTATTTAAGTAAAATTCTTCTAACACTTTATTCTTATCAGAAATATTCATTTTCCCATGCAAAAGTGACACTTTTTCTGGATATTTATCATTATAGAGTTTATATAATTCTTCTACAGAAGTACGTGAATCTTGATATTCAATTAAAGGCGCAACGATATAAACTTGATGAGAATTTTCTAAAGCGTGATTAATACATCTATCTATATAATCTTGCTTATCATTTATTACTTTAGTAACGACTTCTCTTTTCTTATTTGGGAACGCATATAAAGTTGATACATCTAAGTCTCCAAACAATGTTAATGCAAAGCTTCTTGGGATTGGAGTTGCGGACATCATTAATAAATCTACACTCTTACCCTTGTCTAATAATTTACTTCTTTGATCCACACCAAAACGATGTTGTTCATCTATGACGACTAAGCCAAGATTAAAATATGTCACACTCTTAGAAAATAAAGCATGTGTCCCAATAACAATATCTATTTCTCCTTCTTCTATATCTGTAAGTAATTTATCTTTTTCGCTTTTAGACATATCGCCAACAAGTAAACCCACTTTTACTCCCAGACGATCAAATAGCAATTTTGCTTGAGTATAATGTTGCCTTGCTAATGCATCTGTAGGTGCCATCAATACACCTTGGTCACCTCTTTTATAATTTGCGTACAACGCAATAAAACTAACAATGGTCTTACCACTTCCAACATCGCCTTGAAGTAAACGATACATTAAATATGGTTCATTCATATCGCTAACTATTTCTTTCGCAGCATTAATTTGATCTTCTGTTAAGGTAAATGGAAGCACTTTTAATAAATCATTATATGCATCATCAAAACTAATTATAGATTTCTTATCTTTCTTATAAGAATGGTTAGCTTCTCTAATTAACTGGTTTTTAATTGAATAAGCTAATGCTTCTTCGTATTTAAGAAGCCTATAAGCCCTATTAGCAGCCTCAATACTGTGTGGAGCGTGAATTTCTACGAAGCTTGAGTATTTATCGCCTAGACGGTATTTATTAATGTATTTAAAAGGTAAAAATGAATGAATTTTACCATTTAGTTCATTTAATGCTTTATTAACAACCTGGATAAATTCATAATTCGCCACATTTGAAGCAAGTGAATATACCGGTTTAAGTAAATCATCACTTACTTTCCCTTTATGGATAGAAATCATGTTTAAGGCATTATCTTTCTTACTATATGTAGCAACAAGAGTAACTTCATCATTAAAGGCGAATGTTTTTTCTAAATATTCACGATTAAAAGCGTTAACTTTATAAGTAATTCCAGTAGAAGAAAGAAAAGAGAAACTAGTTAAAGAAACAGTTTTAAATTTTCTTGATGTAACGCTAGAGGTGATTCTGCCAAATAAAACTACACGCGATTTATCTTTTAAATATCTATCTCTGGTTAAAGAAAAGTCCTCATATCTTCGTGGAACATGACAAATTACATCATAATAAGAAAAAATACCCATCTTATGGAGTGCGTCAGTAATTCTTTTTGAGGATGAAAGATTATCCATATCAATATGATATTAAAAAAGGCAATCAATTACGATTGCCTATTTCTTATTCAACTCCGATTAAGAAGGAATATACTGGTTGGTCACCTCTTCTAATATCGAAGTCAACTTCAACATATTTAGAGGTAATGGTTTTCTTAACTTCTTTCATTTCATCATCGCTGACATCTTTACCACAGATGATAGTGACAATACTTGAAAGATCATCGACCATTTTATCAAGCATCATATATAATGCATCGAACTTAGATTGTGTATCCACAACGATTTCTTTTTCAACAATACCAATGAAGTCATCTTTTTTAACTTTCACACCATTGATTTCGCTATCCCTAATTGCGAATGTAACTTCACCAGATTTAACATTCTTTAAAGCGGATTTCATTTCTCTAAAGTTGTCATTTGGACTTGCTTCTGGATTAAACATAATTGCAGCAGCGATACCTTGAGGAATTGTTTTACTTGGAATAACGTATGCTGTAACTTCTTCTTCACCCATAATTTCACAGGCTTGGCTTGCTGCCATAACGATATTTGAGTTATTTGGGAAGATATAAACTGTTTCAGCGTTAGCTTTTTTAATAGCTTCAACGAAGTCTTCACTTGAAGGGTTCATTGTTTGACCACCTTTAACGACTTCGGTAATACCAACTTCTTTAAAATATTCATCAATACCATCACCACTAGAGACACCCACTAAAGCGTATTTAGTTCTTGGTTTTGTTGGTTCTGGTTCAGGAACTAGATCAACATGTTCTTCAACACTAGCGCCTGTTTCAAGAGCGTGATGTTGTTCAGTCATATTTTCAATTTTTAATTTTAAGAATTCACCAAATTGTTGTGCATAGTTAAGAGCCACACCAGGTTTTAATGTATGGACGTGGACTTTAACGATATCTTCATCGTGAACAACAACAAGGGAATTACCGTATCCACCTAATGTAGAGGTGAATTTCTTCTCATTAAATGGTTTTTTAACACTGTCAGGACCGAGTTGCATAATGAATTCAGTACAATAACCAAATTCTTCTTCTTCCATTTTGCTACCAGCGGCAACAATTGGATTATCGTGTTCTGTAGCAGTGGCTTTACTTCTTTCAATGAAGTTACCTTTAAGGGCTTCTTTCATACCTTCAAAGATTTTAATTAAGCCAGCACCACCTGAGTCAACAACACCAACTTCCTTTAAGATTGGAAGTAAGTCTGGGGTTCTATCAAGTGATCTTTTTGCTTCTTCAATTAATAAATCAAATGCTTTTTCAATAGTAGTAACACTATTAACGTGTTCTTTTAAATATTGGCTTGATTCTCTAATGACAGTAAGAATTGTGCCTTCAACAGGTCTAACAACTGCTTTATAAGCAACTTCAACACCTTTTTGGAATGCATCTGCAAGTTGAATTGCGTCGATTTCGCCATTTTTACCTTCAAGTCCTTGAGAGAAACCTCTAAAGATTTGAGAAGTAATGACACCAGAATTACCTCTAGCGCCCATTAATAAGCCTCTAGAGAAACTCTTAGCGATTTCAAAACATGATAAGTCGCTTCTATTTTGAATCTCTTTAGCACCACTTGTCATGGTAAGATTCATATTCATACCAGTATCACCATCTGGAACAGGGAAGACGTTAAGAGCGTCGATTTCTGGATAGTGATTATATAAATTATTTCCACCACTAATTAAAAGTGATTTAAGTTGTTGTCCATTAATTGTTTTCATAATTATTTGTTGATTGAATCAAGACCAACGCCATAAACGCTTACATAACGGCAGCGTTTAGGATATTTCTTGTCAAAGACATATTTGATTTGCTTTTGGGTTTCTCTAAGTGTCTCTGTTACCTTAAGGTTTTCGACCAAAATTAAGTTAACAGTCACGGCAAATGTGTGATCAGGGAATCTGGCCACTAATACGCCTTCTTCAATCTTTCCTTTCTTGTCTTTTGAAACTAATTCGTCTCTAATTTCTTGTTTGTCAGCTACTCTAATAACTCCATAACAACCTAAAGCGGCATCAGCTGCAGTAGAGATGATGTCGACAGTATGAATATGATAATATGTATTAGATTTTTGATCTTTTACTTTCGTAGCCATTTTAAATAGAGTCTTTATTAAAGACTATCTTATTTTATATATCAAAATAGATTTAGTCAATACTTTAAGATTTACAGAGTTGTTACAGTTATAAGAATAGAACATATCTTAAAAGATATATTCTAAATGTTTGGGCAAAATAAAAAAGCCCGGCAACTCGCTATTTTGTCTACCGAAGTAGATATCTTCGCCACTACAGTGCTTAACTTCTGTGTTCGGGATGGGAACAGGTGTGTCCACTGCGCTATCGTCACCAGACTTCTTAGAGAGTAATTGTTCTCTCAAAACTAGATATTATCACACGTTTCTTTCTTATTAAAGGTGAATCCTACATTTTACTTTATGGGACTTATAAAATCTTAGAAATTAAGTCCTCGACCTATTAGTAATAGTCAGCTAAATGCCTCACGACACTTACACTTCTATCCTATCAACCTTGTCACTTACAAGGGGTCTTACTTCTTGCGAATGGGAAGTCTCATCTTAAGGTTGGCTTCACGCTTAGATGCTTTCAGCGTTTATCCAGTCCATAGGTAGCTACCCGGCCATGCCACTGGCGTGACAACCGATATACCATTGCTATGTCCATTCCGGTCCTCTCGTACTAGGAACAGATCCTTTCAAACTTCCTACGCCCACGACAGATAGGGACCAAACTGTCTCACGACGTTTTGAACCCAGCTCGCGTACCACTTTAATCGGCGAACGGCCGAACCCTTGGAAGGTACTTCCCCTCCAGGATGTGATGAGCCGACATCGAGGTGCCAAACCTGATCGTCGATGTGAACTCTTGGATCAGATCAGCCTGTTATCCCCAGGGTAGCTTTTGTCCGTTAAGCGACGGCCTTTCCACAAAGAACCGCCGGATCACTATGCCCGACTTTCGTCTCTGCTCGACTTGTGGGTCTCGCAGTCAAGCACCTTTATGCCATTGCACTCGAAATATGATTTCCAACCATACTGAAGGTACCTTTGGACGCCTCCGTTACATTTTGGGAGGCGACCGCCCCAGTCAAACTACCCGCCTAACACTGTCCTTCTCGCCGGTAAGGGAGTAAGTTAGACTAATCATCATTTAAGAGTAGTATCCCAACGTCGACTCCTTTGAGGCCAAAGCCCCAATCTCAAAGTCTCCTACCTATCCTGTGCATAAATAACAATTATTCAATATTAAGTTATAGTAAAGCTCCATGGGGTCTTTCCGTCTAGTCGCGGGTAACCTGCATCTTCACAGGTATTAAGATTTCACCGAGTCTGCTGTCGAGACAGCGCCCAAATTATTATACCATTCGTGCGGGTCAGAACTT
>JAZRZD010000003.1:0-3334 GCA_045601085.1 Bacilli bacterium
GGTTCAATAACTATTTTAACAATTGTTACCTTAGCTATCTTCAAACAATATAAAACTTTATACCTAAATTACGGTATAGCAGATTGTTTTCGTACCGTATTTGCATCTTTTATACCCGCAATTATTGGGCTAGTTGTTTTGTTATGTATAGAACAGACTGGTTTTGAATGGATTCACATTATTGCATGGGCTTTATCTACATTTACCATAATCCTTATGTTAGTTATTGTGCGTAGTATACCTAGAGTTTTTGTTACAACCAAAAATATGCATAAAATAAAAAACAAAACAATTAGAACAATGATTATTGGTTCTGGTGCTGCCGCCAAAATCATTATTGAAGATTATATTAACAGTGATATGTCAAAAAATAAGATAGTGGTTTTAATGGATGATAATAAGATAAAAATTGGAACGCTACTATCAAATATTCCTATTGAAGGCCCAATATGTAGAGTTGGTGAAATTATAGGAAAATATCATATTGAAGAAGTTATTATCGCCATTGCTTCATTAACAGGACAACGTTTACATGAAATTGTGGAATATTTATCTAAAACAAATGTTAGGGTTCGTAGAATGCCCCTTTTAACAGAAATGAATGGATCCAATGACTTTGCGGTTTTAGACGTAGATGTCAATGATCTTCTTTCAAGAAAACCAATAGAGCTCGATAACACTGCTGTTAATGATATGTTAAATAAGAAAACTGTGCTTGTAACTGGTGCAGGTGGTTCAATTGGTAGTGAACTAGTTCGTCAAATTTTTAAAACCCATCCATCTACATTAATCTTATTCGATATATATGAAAATTCTTTATATGATGTCCAACAAGATCTAATAAGAACAATGAAAAGAGATAATATCTCAGACATTAATCTCATTACATTAATTGGATCTACATATAATGAAAAGCGTGTTGAACAAATTATTCGGAGATATAAACCAGATTATATTTATCACGCTGCAGCATATAAACATGTACCTTTAATGGAAGATTCTCCTGCAGAAGCAATTAGAACTAATGTTATTGGCACATATTATGTTGCTAAATATGCTGACAAATATCACGTTAAGAAGATGGTTCTTGTTTCTACTGATAAAGCTGTTAGACCGACGAATACTATGGGTGCCACAAAACGTTTTGCAGAAACGATCATCCAATATTTTGCAGAGAAATCTAAAAATACAGTGTACGCTGCAGTTAGATTTGGTAATGTTCTTGGCTCTAATGGTTCTGTCGTTCCTCTTTTTAAAAAGCAAATTCTTGAAGGTGGGCCTATAACTATTACTCACAAAGATATCGTCAGATATTTTATGACTATTCCTGAAGCGGTTTCATTAATCCTTCAATGTGGTTTATACGCAAAATATGGTGAGATTTTTATTCTAGACATGGGCGATTCTGTTAAGATTTATGATTTAGCTATTAAACTTATTAGATGTGCTGGTCTTGTTCCTAACAAAGATATTCAAATCATAGAAACTGGATTAAGACCAGGAGAAAAATTATACGAAGAGCTTCTGCTAGACAAATCTGTCCAAAAGAAAACTCAAAACGATAGAATTTATATAGAAGAAAAAGAAACAATTAAACTTATTGAAGAAGAAATAAAAGTTATTTCAAAAGCGTTTGATATGGAAGAAAAGAATGATGTTAAGTCTTTACTTGCATCCATTATTGATACATATAAAGTAGATAAAGGAAATAATTGATGAAGCTTTCTATTAGGCAGAAAATATACCTTCCTTTCAAGAGGTTTTTTGACATTATATGTGCATTGTTAGCATTAATTGTTTTTTCTTGGCTTTATATTATTCTTGGCCTATTGGTTGTTTGTACATCTAAAGGGGGATTGTTTTTTAAACAAAAGCGTATTGGCAAAAATAAGAAAACTTTTTATATCCTTAAGTTTAGAACGATGAGATTAGATACTCCTCATGACACTCCTACACATTTGTTAGAAAACCCTGAACAATATATTACAAAAGTGGGTAAGTTTCTTAGAAAAACATCACTAGATGAAATTCCTCAAGCTTTAAATATTTTGGTAGGGCATATGTCTGTAGTAGGACCTCGTCCAGCATTATGGAATCAAGATGATTTAATCTGTGAACGTGATAAATATGGAGCGAACAATATTAAACCAGGTTTATCCGGATGGGCACAAGCTAATGGAAGAGACACTCTTCCTATTCCAGAAAAAGCAAAACTAGATGGTGAATATGTTAAAAGATTTAACCTCTGGTTTGATATCTGGGTAATCATTAAAACAGTTTTAACAGCCTTTACTGGAAAAGATGAAGTAGAAGGGAAAAAATAAATACACCTTTTGGTTTTGTATCATGAATCATTATTGGAATGTTTATATAAATTTAGAAAAGGACCTTATAGAATCATCAAGATTTGTTAATTTTGATGAAAACCAATTTGGTGTCTATTCTGATAAATTTGTTGATATTCTTTTGCGCGCATGTTCAGAGATTGAATCATTAAGCAAGGACCTTTTTGAATTATCTGGGGGAACTTATGATAAATCAGAAAGAAGAATTAAATTTGATGAGAATTGTTTAAGTTATTTAAATAAAGTGCTTGAAATAGACAAAAAGGAAGTTTTAGTTGAACGTCTAGTTGAGACAAAAAGCAAAAAAACTTTTTCGTTGTTTCCTTTAAAAGATGCTAATTTACTTGGCAAAGATAAAGGGCCTCCTTGGAAGGAAGCATACCAAAGTATTAAACATAATAGAAATAAATATTTTGAGATCAAGATGGCGGAAATATCATTAATTCATTCTCAAAAGGAAATATTTCTGCTACTGGAGCTACATTATTTGCTTATGCTGGCGGAATAGCTCGCTACGGAAATTCTGGTTCTCTTTCTGGATGTTATTCAGCTGGAAATATTATTGCTAATGGTTCTGATTTATTTTATAGTCGTAATGGACAAATTGTTGGCGACAAGACTCAGGATGTTGCTTTAAGTAATTGCTATAAGTATAACGCAGCCATCGTCACTAGATTTGGTACTGTAGGTAATGTTTATAATAGTGATGGTTCATCTTGTTCGATGCAAGATTGTAAAGTGAATTTAGAACCAATTTGGAATCCTTTAAGGTGGATTTTTGATAACAATGCTTGGCCGCATTTACGTGGAGAATAACATGAAGGCAAACGAAATTGAAACATTAATACATGTTAATCACGCGGATAAAATGTAATTATTTCACGCTCAAAAATTGTAATTGAGATGACTTTGGAATATCCTCAATCCAAAGGAGGTCTCATACAAATGAATGGAGACAAATGGATGAGTATAAGAAGTGATTACTTAAA
>JAZRZD010000004.1:0-30902 GCA_045601085.1 Bacilli bacterium
TATTGGAAATTTACTTTTCGCCAATAACCTAACAAAAAAAGATGTTGAATCATTTATTAAGAACAACTTTAAAGATAATAGCAAAGATTTATTAGATGTTATTTTTTCTGTTAATAGCAAAGAACAGCTTTATTTAGATAAAAACGGTAAGCAATATAATCGCGCTATCTATTTATCTTATAGATACAATATCCCAGGCTGGGTTTGTAAACTTTGGAAAAACCATTTTGGTATTAGTGAAAGTTTTAAGATGTATCAAGGTGTTAGAGCTATTAGAGGTCAATATGTTTCTGTTAAGAATATAAATAACACAAACTATCAACTTGATATGTCTAAATATGAAGAAACTCCTATTGATGGGTTATTTAAATATGTTGGGAAAGAACCACTTAAGGATCAAAAAGAATACATTACAAGAAAAATATTTTTAAATAAACCCGCTATTAAAGACGCATTAAATTCAATAGATTTAGATCTTTATAAACCACTCGCTATATATTCTGATTACGACAATAATGTTTTATTTAATGTAATTAATTCAACTTATAAAAACGCAAATATTGAATATATGACTAATAATCCAAGTAATAAACTTGAGATGATTAATCTTACAAATTCTCTTTCTTTAGAAAATGTTCACGTTTATGAATGTTCTCCAAAAGGAGTATTAACTTGTGTTTCAAATCAGGTTAATTCCTTCATTATTTTCTCTAGAGGTACATATTTAGATGCATTAAGTTATCAACCAGATTTCTTCTTATCTTCTGATAACATGAAAATGAATGAATATATTTATAACAAAAGATCGTTATTAACAGACGCTGCTACTTTAGTAGAAAAAGGTGGAACAATTTTATATGTTATTCCAACCGCTAATTTAAAAGAAGGTCATTTATTAATTGAAGAATTTTTATCTTCACATCCTGAATTAACTTTAGTTAAAGAAAAACAATTCTTACCATCAGATGTTTATCATTCATCGTATTATTACGCTGTTATTAGAAAGATTTTAAGCAATGAAGATTAATTTATACGGTGAAGAAATTAAAGCTCTTGAAGAAAAGATGCTTGAGCTTGGACAAAAGAAATATCGCGCAACCCAATTATATATTTGGATGTATGAAAAACATGCCACTTCATTTGATGAAATGAGTGACATTTCTTTATCATTTAGGGGAGTTTTGCAAGAGAAATTTTCTCTCGCCATTCCTAAAATTGATAAGATGCAAAAGAGCGTTGACGGTACAATTAAGCTTCTTGTTGAACTAGAAGATGGTATGAAAGTTGAAACTGTTTTAATGCGTTATAACTATGGTCTTGCCGCTTGTGTTAGTAGCCAAGTTGGTTGTGATATGGGTTGTTCATTTTGTAATAGTGGTCTTCTTGGTAAAAAACGTAATTTAACTGCCGCTGAAATGGTAGGACAAATTCTTGTTTTAAATAATATTTTAAGAGAAGAAAACCAAGGCCTTCATATTACTCATATGGTTGTTATGGGCACTGGTGAACCATTCTTAAATTACGATAATGTTATGGACTTTATTCGTATTATTAATAATCAAAAAGGTTTAGCAATTGGCGCTAGACATATTACCGTTTCTACTTGTGGCATTGTTCCAGGTATTAAGAAATACGCTTATGAAGGTTTACAAACCAATTTAGCGATTTCTTTACATGCTCCAAATAATGAACTTAGAAATAAGATGATGAAAATAAACAAAGTTTATCCATTAGAGGATCTTTTCCCTGCTATTAAAGAATATGAATCTGCTGCAGGTAGAAGAGTTACTTATGAATATTTATTAATTGAAGGAGTTAACGACACTAAAGAATGTGCAGAAGAACTCATTGAATTAATAAAAGGAACTTTTGGGTATGTAAACCTTATTCCATATAACGAAACAAGTGCATCACCATATAAACGTAGTAGTGGTAATCGTGTACATACTTTCTTTGATATATTAAAGAAAGCACATGTTAATGTTACAATAAGAAAAGAGTTCGGCAGTGATATTGACGCTGCATGCGGACAACTAAAGGCTAAATCAGATGAGTAAATTTAACAAACCTATCAATTATTCAAATGCTCAATACGCTTTCAATACCAACATTGGACGTGTACGTCTTTCTAATGAAGATAGCGCTAAAGTTTTAGCTAATGCATATGGCCAATACATTATGGTTGTTTGTGATGGTATGGGCGGAGAAAATAAAGGTGACTATGCCAGTAAAGCAACTGTCGATATGCTTTTAGAGAAATTTAATGCAAAAGGTAAGTTTTTAACTGCATATGGTGCCTCTCTTTGGCTTGCTCATTCAATAAAATATATTAATAAAACCCTATATAAAGAATCTATTTCATCTCTAGATTATCACGGCATGGGCACAACAATGACAGTGGTTATGTTAGTAAATAAATCTATTATTGTTTCTCAAATTGGAGATTCTCGTTGCTATTTCTTACGTGATCATAAATTAATCCAAATGACAGAAGATCAATCTTATGTTGGTTATTTATTCCGTACTGGTCAAATTACAGAAGAAGAAATGACTACTCATCCAAAAAGAAACCTATTAACAAATGCGGTCGCTAATCTTCCTAGTGTTAATTTAGATATTCACATCTATGAATATAAAGATGAAAAAATCTTATTATGTAGTGATGGTTTATACAATAATGTTCCAAAAGCTACATTAGAAAATGTTTTAAATAACACTGACGATGCTACACAAAAGGTAAATGAATTAATCAACATTGCTAATGCAAATGGTGGTAGTGATAATATTGCAGTAGTTATTTGGGAGGATAATAAACAATGAGTTTAAAAATAGGTATTATTCTCGATAATAGATATAAAATCCAAGCCTTATTAGGCCATGGTGGTATGTCAGAAGTTTATGAAGCTACTGATTTAATTACTCGTGATTCTGTCGCTATTAAGATGATGAAGAGTGAATTAGTGAATTCTAAAGTAAATTTACAAAGATTTGAAAATGAAGCATTTATTTTGTCTTCTTTAGAACATAAATCTATTACAAAAGTCTATTCTCATGGAACATATGAAGGTAGACCATATATGGCTAATGAATATGTAAAGGGCCAAGCATTAAATGAAGCATTAGATTTTAGAAGTTCATTACCAATTAATGAAGCTCTTTCATATATGTTACAAATTACTGACGCATTAAAATACGCTCATGCTCATAACGTTATTCACCGTGATATTAAGCCTGATAATATTTTCATTTTAAGTGATGGAAGTATTAAATTAGGTGATTTTGGTATTGCGCAAGCAGAAGGTTTTGACGCTAAAAGTTCTGATAAAGAAGTAATGGGCAGTATTAACTACATCGCTCCAGAGATTTTATTAAATAAACCAGCAACAAGACAAAGTGATATTTATTCTGCAGGAGTAACTTTCTTTGAACTTATTACTGGTCACGTTCCTTTTGAAATGACCGATATCAAAGATATTGCCTCTGCTCATATCAATGAGAAGTTCCCTTCTCCAAAAAAATACTTACCAAATTGCCCAAAAGAAATTGAAAGAATTATCTTTAAAGCTACCAAAAAAGACCCAAAAGAAAGATATCTAACTATGGATGCTTTCTATGAAGATTTATATAACGCTAAAGCAAATCCAGATGTTGCTATTGAAAAGAAAGGTTTCTTTAGTCGTTTATTTGGTTTCAAATAAGGAGTAGTTTATGGCAATTGTTTCCCCATCTTTACTTGCAGCAGATAGATCAAATTTTTCTGGTGAGATTATTAGAGTTAGAGATTTAGGTGCAACCTGGATTCATTACGATATGATGGATGGTATTTTTGTGCCTAATTTTTCATTCCCTAAAGAAGTTATTAACGAAACTAGAAACATTCCAAATATCTTAAAAGATGTTCATATAATGATTGATGATCCATTAAATCATGTTGAAGAATATATTGATGCTGGAGCAGAACTTTTAACATTCCATTTTGAAGCTGTCAAAGAGTATGAAGAAATTGCAAAAACCATAGCAAAAATCAAACATTCTGGTATAAAAGTTGGTCTTTCAATTAAACCAAAAACTTCTCCAGAAGATGTTATTCCATTTATTAAAGATTTAGATTTGGTACTTGTAATGAGCGTTGAACCAGGTTTAGGTGGACAAAAATTTATGCCTAATGCTTTAGATAAAATTTCTTATTTAAGAAAATATATTGATGAACATAATTTAAAAACATTAATTGAAGTTGATGGCGGAATTAACGGCGAAACCGGAAAGATGTGTATTGACGCTGGTGTTGATGTCCTTGTTGCGGGTACATATTTATATGGCCATGATGATATTGAGGAAAGAATAAATAAATTATTAGAGAAATAATATGAAACCAGTATGTTTAGGCATGATGTTTGCCACATTCATATTCGCCATATTCTTTATTTTATTTTCTGTTTTGAACTATAAAAAAAGATTTAATTTAACTTATAACATTAGAAATACTTTTCCTTATGAATTAAATTACCAAGGCACATTTAAAGACAATTTAGCGGGTAATATTTGTTTAATTTTGAGTTTATTATCTGCCGCTATGTTTTATGCTTTTTTTGATTTAAATAAAACAGATGGTTTTTATGTTTTTGAAATGATAGCAGGATTTGTTTCTATCATTGCAATTGCATTAGTGGTATTTATTCCTCTTAATTCATTAAAAGCCCATCTTTTATCTACAGTAACGTTATTTACTTTTACATTGTTATTAACCGCAGGATGTGTTGCGGCTAATATATTAAGACTTTCTGATTTATATAAGAATTTTGATCAATTTAATGTATTTAATTTAGTAGCCGCTATTATTTCGGGTATTCTTTGTCTAACCGCTATTATCATTTGTTTAAATCCTAAATTAAAATATTGGGCTAATCTACAAGCGGAACCAAATGAGGATGGAAGTAAATCATTTAAAAGACCTAAATATTTTGTTTTAGCTTTCTCTGAATGGCTAATGATTTTTATAATTCTTTTAAACATAATCCCTAATTTTATTGGAATGTTTTCATTTTAGCCACAAAAAAAACCTTCCTTGAGGAAGGTTATCTTTTAGTTTATTAAGATTATCTAGCAGACTTTGTAAGTGAACGATATGCTCTGGTGGACATTCTAACTTTGTATTTAACACCATCAATAGTAATAGTGCGTACTTGTAAATTAGTGTTCCATCTTCTTCTAGTTGCTCTTAATGAGTGACTACGATTGTTTCCTGTTAATGGACCTTTTCCTGAAATTGGGCAAACTCTTGACATAACTTAGCCTCCTAATAACCTTAAAGATATTATCAAAGATAAAAGCATAAATCAAATATTTTTCATTTTGTTTTATAAAATTTCACTTTTTCTCCCCATTATTAATTATGAGGCTCATTTATGTATGAACCTTCAAACCTCTTGAGGAAAGAAAGGGGAACAGTTGATAACGTTAAGGTTATTACTACTAATAATTGCGATTATTATGTTGTTCATTGATCGTGAATAACTAATAAAAAAAGAGGCAGATGCGTGTTACATCTGTCTCCAACAACAATTTTAGTTTAACACAACTCAAGTACTTCCTCAAGAGGTGCCTTTTAGAAAACTTAAAGAATTTTACCCCTATTTATATAGGAGTTCAACTCATGAATAGATATTTAAGCCTCTTGAGGAAAGAAGGGAGTACTAGTGCCAACTCTTAAAGTTATCACTCCTAATTATCGGGATTATTATTTTACTCAATAATTCTGACTAAGCAATAAAAAAAGAGGCAGATGCGTGTTACATCTGTCTCCCAAACCAATATTGGTTTAACACAACTTTAAGTACTTCCTCAAGAGGCACTTTTACTAAATAATTATTTTACGGGATTTTGTTTTAAGGTTTCAACAAAAAAGAAAAAATTTTATAAAATTTTACTTTTTCTCCCCATTATTAATTAGGAGGCTCATTTATGTATGAACCTTCAAACCTCTTGAGGAATGAAAGGAGTTCCTGTGATAATCTTCCGGTTATCACTCCTAATTATTGGAATTATTATTTTACTTAGCGATAAGTAGATAATAAAAAAGGGACAGATGAGTGTTACATCTGTCTCAAATACCAATATTAGTTTAACACAGCTTTAAGTACTTCCTCAAGAGGTACCTAACTAAAAATCGACCTTCTCTAAAAGTTTGGAAGAAATTTTATAATTAATGAAGCGAGATATAAGGTAACATATTAAACCAATAGCAAACACAACTAATTGAGGAACAATGCCAGAGTTACACATAAGGTCTAAAAATCCGCTATCGATAAGAGGATAAATTATAGTAAAAAAGCATATAAATATCACAAAAAATAAGATTGATAATAGAGTGGAAAGAACAATTGATCGACCTTTTTTATAATAAATAGGGAAGAAAATTAAATCTGTCAAACCATAACCTAATAATGTAAAACCTATAATTGATAGATATCCATCTAAAGTTAATCCTTGATTTGTTATTCCGCCTTGTTCTTGAATTGTTTCTTGAATAATATTTGAAAGTGGAATTAAACAGCTAGATATAACAATTGTAGTGATTTGTAATATTGATATTGTAATGATTCTTGCTAACACAATATCCTTCTTTCTAATAGGAAGTAGTGTGGAATAAAGTAAATCATTACTTTGTTGCCCTTTATTTGCCCCTAAAAATAAAATTGGGTAACAGGATAAAACATAAATAAAAGAAATCGCTAATGGGTAATTTGGAATTAAAATCATAAATGGGAAAACTACTACAAATATGTAGCAAATAGGATGCATTGCTAATTTAAATTCTTTATAAAGCAAAGCTTTCATTATCTTTTCCTCTTTCTAAATAAACCATAATTTGTTCTAGATCTGGTTCTATAAGGTCAATCTTATTTTCTTTAAAGATAGGAGCGTTTTCTTTTAAGATTAAACCCTCAATACGATTATCAATTTGTTTGTAAGAGATGTATCTATCTAACAATTTTTCATTTTTAGAAATATCTTTTACAAAGTAATATGAATTAACAAAGTCTAGCTTTTTGCCAGTAAAAACAATTTTTCCTTTATTAATATAAGTTATGTCGGAAGCGCATTTATCTAAATCGCTTGTGATATGAGTGGAAAATAAAATCGCTCTTTTCCCATCTTTAACTATTTCTCTAAAAATATCTAAAACCTCGTCTCTACTTACTGGATCGAGACCTGATGTTGGCTCATCTAGAATTAATAATTCTGCATTATGGGATAAAGCGATTGCAACAGAAAACTTTACTTTCATACCACTAGAAAGTTCTTGAAGTTTTTTCTTATCATCAATGTTAAAGACCTTGCAAATTTGCTTAAATTTATTATCATCGAAATCTTTGTAAAATCTTTTAGTTACATCTACCATTTTGCGAACTGATTTATTTGGATAATAATTTAGTTCTCCTAATGCAAAACCAATTCTTTGTTTATTTTTTAATTCAGATACATTCATATCTTCCCCAAAGACAAAAACCTTACCATTATCATAGTGGACAAGATTCATAATGCTTTTTAAAGTTGTGGTTTTGCCTGCACCATTACGACCAATAAAACCCATTATTTTCCCTGGTTCCACACAAAAAGAAACACTATCCAGTGTAAAACTTTCATAATGTTTCGTTAAATTTTCTATTTCTAAAATAGGATTCATTTATCTAGCTTTGTATGCCTCTAACAAGTTTTCTAATAAGGTAATTCTAGTTAAAAGTCCAACGCCACCTGGAACAGGTGTTTGAACTGCAACTGGTAAATCTTTAACAGCATCGCCATAAAGTTTGCCTTCAATTCTATTAATACCAATATCTACAATTGTAGCGCTTGGTTTATATTCAAAGTTTTCATTTAAGAAGCCTGCTTTACCAATAGCGATAACAATAATATCGGCATGAGCAATATAAAATGCCATATCTTCTGGGGTGGTTCTACTATGTAAAGTAGTGACATTACAATGTTCTGCAAGTAAAAGTCTTCCCATTGGCTTACCAACAATATTACTTCTTCCAATAACTACTGCGTTTTTACCCACAAAAGAAGTCCCTAAACTCTTTAAATAGGTAATAACACCTTTAGGAGTGCATGGATCAAGTGAACTAAGTGGATGGAAACCATCGATATCTTTTTTTGGAGATACTGCTAACTTAACTTTTTCTTCAGAAATATGCTTTGGTAAAGGCATTTGGACTATTAGTCCATGAACTGAATCATCTTGGTTAACTTTTTCAATCTCGTTTAATAATGATTCTTCAGAGATATCTTTATCAAATTTCTTAAGTTCACAGTTAATACCAAGTTCGGCGGCATCTTTCATTTTTCCGCGGACATAAGCATTACTAGCTTCATCATCATTAACTTGAATAATAACAAAACTAGGAGTTGGATTTAATGAAGCAACATATGCTTTTAATTCTTCTTTTCTAGAAGCAACATATTCTTTAATCGTCATAACTAATTTTTGGTAGCCTTCCTGAGAATTGACGGATTTTTACACCCGCTAAATGGAGCATTTTCATACTTGCTTGAGTTTCAGTAGTGTGCTCATATTTATTCTCAACATAAACAATTTCTTTAATTCCTGTTTGAATGATTGCTTTGGCACATTCATTGCATGGGAATAAGGTAACATAGATAGAACAACCATTTAATGCAGTTCCATCTCTTGTTGATAAAATAGCGTTAAATTCAGCGTGGCAAACATATAAATATTTGCTATCTAATCCTTCGCCTCTATTCCATGATAAATTTTCATCATCAATTCCACGAGGCATACCGTTATAACCAATAGAAACAACTTTATGGTCCTTATCAGCGATACAAGCACCAACTTTAGTGTTTGGATCTTTACTTCTAAAAGAAGATAAAACGGCTAAACCCATGAAATATTCATCCCAATTAATATTTGCTTTCATATACAAACTCCTTATTGATTAACATTTTACTTTCTTTCTTATAAGAAATAAAATATAAAAGATGAAAAAATTTAAAGTCTACATTTGTGATTTTGATGGAACTTTAGTAGATAGTTATAGCTCTCTTAACCTATTTTATACATATTCATTAGCGCCTTTTGGTGTTGTAATTAACGATGAAACTACCTATGAATTTGCGAAATTATCTTTCCAAGAAGTAGTGGAAAAATATATTCCAAATAAAGAAGATCAAATTAAATCTTATCAACTTGCAGATGAACTTGTTGAAACACATACGCTATTAAAATTTAATAAATTATATGCAGAAACCCCAGATTTTATAAATTTTATATTAAAGAATAATCTAACTTCTGCATTAGTAACTGGAAATGATCGCACTCATGTCAGTGATGTTTTAAAGAACCTTAATATTCCTTTCTTTTTTAATGCATCAGTTTTTACAAAAGAATTAACAAAGCAAAAACCTGATCCAGAAGGAATCAATAAAGTATTAGAACAATTAAACTACAAAGGCGATTTAAAGGATGTTTGTTATATTGGTGATGCTTATAATGATTTTCTTGCCGCTAAAAACGCAGGAGTTACACCTATTTTAATTGATAGGAAAAACGAATTTCCTGATAGTGAAGAATATATTCGCCTTCCTAATTTAAAACCAATTTTTGAATAATTAACCTTCAATATAAGTGATTTTTTACAATTATCTACTAAATTTACAATTTAAGTGATAAAATTAAATTACAATTATCTCGGAGGATAAATTATGCCAAACAAAGTTGTTGCTATGATATTGGCTGGCGGCAAAGGTACAAGACTTGAAGCCCTAACCAAAAAAGTAGCTAAACCTGCAGTTTCTTTTGCTGCAAAATACCGCATTATTGATTTCCCAATCAGTAACTGTGCTAATACAGGTATTAACGTTATTGGAGTTTTAACTCAATACGAATCTACTGCCTTAGAAAGTTATATTGGTAATGGTGAAAAATGGGGCCTAAATGGTGCTAGATGTTTAATGAGTTCTATTGCACCTAGACAAACTGAAGAAGGAGCAAGTTGGTACAAAGGTACTGCTGATGCTATTTCTCAAAATATTGAATTTATTGATTCAACGGATCCAGACTATGTCTTGATTCTTTCTGGTGACCATATTTATAAGACAACATTTACAGAAATGATTGATCTTCATGTAAAAAGTAAAGCAGATGCCACAATTTCTGTTATTGAAGTTGATCCAAAAGAAGCTCCAAGATTTGGAATTATGGCAGTGGATCCAAAAGATAGAGTCACTGAATTCCAAGAAAAACCAAAGAAACCAAAATCTAATTTAGCATCTATGGGTGTTTATTGTTTCACTTGGAAAGTCTTAAGAAAATATCTTCTTGAAGATGCAAAAGTGGAAGATAGTGACCACGACTTTGGTAAAAACATCATTCCAAATATGTTAAATGCTGGCTTAAAATTACAAGCTTATAGATTTAAAGGTTATTGGAGAGATGTTGGTACAGTTGCATCACTTCATGAAGCTAATATGGATGTTGCTTTAGATAGAGCAGATTTAAATATTTATGAAAATAAAGAAACAAGAATTTATACCGAAGATAATAATTCGATTCCTCAATTTATTGGCAAATTAGGAAGTATTAAAAGAAGCATCGCAAACCAAGGCGCTATCATCTTAGGTACTGCTGATACATGTGTTATTTCAAATGGCGCAACCATTGATGTTGGTGCTGTTTGTACTCGCTGTGTAATTATGGAAGGCGCTGTAGTTAAAAAAGGTGCAAAAGTTAATAACGCTATTATTGCCCCATATACAACAGTGGAAGAAAATGCTGAAATCAACCTCAATAGTGATAAGGTTGTTTTAATTGCTAAATAGGAGGTAAAAATATGTCAAAAGTAATTGGTATTGTTAATTTACATGATGGACCACACTTAGGAAAACTTACTGAAAAGTCTCCTTTAGCGGTTATTCACTTTTTAGGCAGATATTCATTTATCGATTTAACTCTTTCGAATATGTCTAATTCAGGCATAAATAAAGTACACGTTCTTTGTGAAAGTAATTCCAACCCATTAAGAAGCCACATTGGTAGTGGTTCTATTTGGGTTAGTAACACAAAAACAGGTTATTTAAAAATTGATTTAAATGAAAAGGCATTAGCCACTCCAAAGTTTAATACTGATATTTATAATATCAACGTTAACCTAGCTCCACTTGAAGACATGGATTGTGATTATGTTTTAATTGCTCCTCCATTCTTTGTGAACACAATGGATTATCGTGAATTAATTGAAAAGCATAAATCTTCTAAGGCAGATATCACTTTAGCTTACACTCACGTTAAAAACGCTGATAATGAATTCATTAACTGTGACACTGTGACTTTAAATAAGAAAACAGGTTATGTTACTAAATTTGGCAGTAACAGTGGAACCGCTAAAGAAAAAGATATTTCTCTTGAAACATTCATTTTCTCTAAAAAAGCATTCATTGATTTATGCACAAGAACTAAACAAGTTAGTGAATTATACACACTTCGTAAGATGGTCGCTTATGGAGTAGAAAATAAATTATGGAAAGTCGGTAGTTATCAATTTAAAGGTGTTACCGTACCAATGTTATCTTTAAAGAATTACATCAATTATTCATTTGAACTTCTTGATGCCTCTAAAAGAGAGAAGTTATTTAGAGCTAACTGGCCAATTTATACATCCACACATAACACTCCTCCAGCGTTATATAAGGATGATGCAGAAGTTTCTAATTCATTCATCGCTAATGGATGCATTATTAAAGGTAAAGTTACAAACTCAATCCTTTCTCGTGATGTTATTGTTGAAGAAGGTTGCGAAATTAAAAATTCCATTATTTTCTCTACATGCACAATTGGTAAAGGTGTTTCTTTAAACTATGTTTTATGTGGTAAAAACGTCTCATTAAAAGAAGTTAAGAAACTCTCAGGTGATCGTAATGATGTTTTGTACATCAAGAATGGAGCAAATGTTTAATGAAAATCGCAATGATTGCTTCTGAGGCAAATCCACTTTGTAAAACTGGTGGTTTAGCTGATGTTGTTTATTCTCTTTCTAGAGAACTAGTTAAAAAGGGAGAAGAAGTAATTATTATTCTTCCTTATTACGCTCAAATTAAAAGAAAAGGTGAATTTTTCTGTTCAAAAGTTACTGCATATCAAGTTCCAATGAGCTGGAGAAATGAAACCGCTACAATTTATCAAACAAAAGTTGAAGGTATTACTTACTACTTAGTAGAAAATGACCATTATTATGCTAGAAATGGCTTATATGGCGATTTCGATGATGGTGAAAGATTTGCATTCTTCGCTTTAGCAGCTAAAGCTTTATTTAGCAAAATTAAATTTGCCCCAGACATCATCCATGTCCATGACTGGCAAGCTGGGATGGTTCCTTGCTTAGTTAAGGAAGATAAAAATAAAGGTAAAGAATTCGCTAAAACAAAATTTGTTTTATCAATTCATAACCCAGCATTCCAAGGTATTTTAGCAAAACCTGCATTAGGTGACTTATATAACTTATCTGATGAAATCTACGATAATGGTAAAGTTAGACTTAATGACAATGTCTCCACTCTTAAGAGTGCTATAGTCTACGCTGATAAAATCTTAACTGTTTCCCCAACTCATAGAGAAGAATTATTAACTCCTGCTGGAGGTATGGGTTTATCTAATGTATTAAGACTTAGAGAATTCGACTTTGCTGGTATTCTTAACGGCATTGATTATAACGAATTTGATCCTTCTACAGACGAGCATATCGCCGCTAACTTTAATGAAGAAACATTCTTTAATGGTAAACAAGAAAATAAAGCCGCTTTATTAAAAGAACTCGGAATCCATGATCGTGGACAACCACTTTTCTCAATTGTTAGTAGAATTACCTGGCAAAAAGGCTTTGATTTAGTCTTTGCAGCTGCTGAAGAACTTGCTAAAAAAGGTTGTAACATTGTTGTTCTAGGTAGTGGTGAACATGATTTAGAACAACGTTGGGAAGATTTTAGAAGAAGATACCCAGATATCTGTGCGATCTATATTGGCTATAACGATTCTTTAGCTCATAGAATTTACGCAAGTAGTGATTTCTTCTTCATGCCAAGTTTATTTGAACCATGTGGATTAGGACAAATGATTGCCCAAAGATATGGAACATTACCAATTGTTAGAAGAACTGGTGGATTAAAAGATAGTGTTATCAACTATGATTCTAAAAACGATAAATGGGCTAATGGCTTTGGTTTTGATGAATATAGTAACTATGAAATGGTTAGAACTTGTTTCTATGCCTATGATAACTGGTGGAATTTATCACTTCGTAAAAAATTAATCAAAAACGCAATGAATACTGATAACTCTTGGCTTAAGAGCGCTAATCAGTATCTTGAAGTTTATAACTCTTTAGTTAAATAACTAATCAATAAACAATTATTAATATTTAGGAGGTCTTTTATGGCTTATGATTTTAAGTATATAGACGCCAAGTGGCAGAAATATTGGAAAGAACATCAAACATTTAAAACTGATGTTTATGATTTTTCTAAACCAAAATTTTATGCATTAGATATGTTTCCTTATCCAAGTGGAGTAGGACTTCATGTTGGTCATCCTGAAGGATATACTGCTACTGATATCGTTTCCCGTATGAAAAGAATGCAAGGATATAATGTCCTTCACCCAATGGGTTTTGATTCTTTTGGCTTACCTGCAGAACAATACGCGATTGAAACAGGCAACAATCCTGAAATATTTACTGAGAAAAATATAAAATATTTCTCTCATCAATTAGAAAGTATCGGTCTAGATTATGACTGGAGTAAAGAAGTTAGAACTAGTGATCCAAATTTCTATAAATGGACACAATGGATATTTAAAAATCTATATTTAGATGGTTACGCAAAATATGTTGATATGCCTGTTAACTGGTGTGAAGAACTCGGCACTGTTTTAAGTAATGACGAAGTCATTGATGGCAAAAGTGAGAGAGGTGGATACCCAGTTATTAGAAAAAATCTTAAACAATGGGTCATTGATCAACCAGCATTTGCAGAAGAACTTCTTTCTGGATTAGACCATATTGATTGGCCAGAATCCACCAAAGAAATTCAACGTAACTGGATTGGTAAATCTATTGGTGCTTTAGTAGACTTTAAAGTTGCTAATACTGATAAAACATTTACCGTATTTACCACTAGATGTGACACATTATTTGGTGTTACATATTGTGTTCTTTCTCCAGAACATGATTTAGTTAAGCAAATTGTTAGTAAAGAACAAGAAAAAGCAGTATTACAGTACATTGATATCTCTTCAAAGAAGAGTGAACTTGAAAGAACTTCCCTTTCTAAAGAAAAGACTGGTGTATTTGTAGGTGCTTACGCAATTAACCCAATAAATAACAAACAAATCCCTATTTATATTAGTGATTACGTCTTAGCAAGTTATGGAACAGGGGCTATTATGGCAGTTCCTGCTCATGATCAAAGAGACTATGATTTTGCCAAGAAATTTGATTTAGAGATTATCCCTGTTTTAGAAGGTGGGGATATTTCTAAATGCGCCTATGAAGAAGATGGAGTTCACATTAATAGTGGTTTCCTTAATGGATTGGGCAAAACTGAAGCAATTGATTTAATGATTGATTATTTAAATAAAAACCATATTGGTCAAAAGAAAATAAATTATAAATTTAGAGAATGGATATTTGCTAGACAAAGATATTGGGGTGAACCTGTACCTGTTGTCCATCAAGATAATGGAGAAATTTATGCTCTTCCTGATGAAGAATTACCATTAACTCTTCCAGTATTAAATGATTACAAAGGTAAGAATGGTAAAGCACCTTTAGAAAATGCAGAAGAATGGAAAAACTATAGCAAAAACGGCATAAATGGTAAAAGAGAAACTTCTACAATGCCGGGAAGTGCTGGTAGTAGCTGGTATTTCTTAAGATATGTTGATCCAAATAATTCATCAACTTTCTGTTCTAAAGAATTAGCAAATCACTGGTTACCAGTTGACTTATATATTGGTGGTCCAGAACACGCTGTAGGACACTTAATATATTCTAGAATTTGGACTAAGTATTTATACCATAAAGGCTATATCAATTTTGATGAACCATTTAAGAAACTCTATCATCCAGGAATGATTTTAGGTGCTAACGGCATTAAGATGGGTAAAAGATATCCAGAATATGTTGTTAATCCACTAGATATTATTGATAAATATGGTGCAGATTCTCTTAGATTATATGAAATGTTTATGGGACCTCTTGAAGCTAATAAACCATGGAGTGACACAGGAGTGGAAGGAGCACATAGGTATATTGACCGTGTATATCGTATGGTTGTGGAAAATAACTTTGTTACTGATGAAGAAACAAAAGAACTTGAAATGATTTACCATCAAACAGTTAAGAAAGTAACAGAAGATTATGAAAATCTTTCATTTAACACTGCTATTGCACAAACAATGATATTTGTTAACGAAGTATATAAATTAGGAAAAATTAATAAAGACTATGCCGAAGGATTAGTTAAATTACTTAACCCTGTAATTCCTCATATTACTGAAGAAATGTGGGAAATTTTAGGTCATAATGGCACAATTGCTTTTGAATCTTGGCCAACTTATGACCCTAGCAAAATAGTGGTTAATACAGTAAAAATTGCTATTTCTGTTAACGGAAAACTTAGAGCAACATTAGAAGTTAACAAAGATGAAACTCAAGAAGTTGTTTCTGCTCAAGCTATGGATCTTGAAATAGTTAAGAAACATCTTGAAGGAAAACAAATTAAGAAAATCATCTTTGTACCAAATAAGATTTTAAATATTGTGGCGATTTAATATGCATTTAGTGATTGATGTTGGCAATACAAACATTAAGTTTGGTTTATATGTTGAAAGAGAATTTAAAACCTCTTTTATCATGCCCAACTCTCACGATGTAAAAGAGAAAGACTTAAGAAATTTTATTATTAAGGCCCTAAAAGATAACAAAGTTACATCCTATCAAATTGATAAGGTTTGTTATTCTTCAGTAGTGCCAAAATTAAAAGATATTATTGTTAAAGTTTCTAAGTTTTTATTTAATATTGAACCAGTTTCTATTAACAATATTCGTGGTGATTTATCGCTAAATGTTAAAAACCCAAATGAGGTTGGAGAAGACATTTTATGCGGGATTTACGGGGTTATTTGTAAAAATTACTACCCTTGCGTTATTGTGGATTTAGGTACTGCAAATAAGTTTTTATATGTTGATGAGAATAAAAATTTCTCAAGCTGCTTAATCGCTCCAGGAATGAATTTATCAGTTAACGCTTTAATTAATAACGCTTCTTTACTTAAGGATGTAACTGCTAATAATGTTACTACTTTGTTAGAGAGCAAAGATACAGTAAGCGCTATTAGTAATGGAGCGTTATATTCTAACCTTTTTGCAATAAAAGGGATCGTAGAAGCATACGAGAAAGAAGTTAATCACAAACTTAATGCTGTGATAACTGGTCTTGGTAGTGATGCTATCCTAGATAAGTTACCAGATAACTATATTAAAGATAATCGCTTAATTTTAGATGCATTAAATGAATATGTCTGTTATGACTAGGAGGATATTATGGACTACAAAAAATTAACATTGCCTTATAAGGATATAATGGTTAGCACTCTAAAAGAGTGGGTAGCCATTGATTCTGTATTTAATGAAAGTACAGTTAGTAAAGAAAATCCATTTGGAAAAGGAGTTAGCAATGCTTTAGCTTATATTGCTGAAGTTGCTAAAAAAGATGGTTTTAAAGTTACAAATTACGATAATAAAGTTGTAGAAATTATTATTGGCGAAGGACCAAAAAATATCACAATTATGGGACACGCTGATGTCGTTCCAACTGGCGAAGGTTGGCCAAGCGATCCATTTATTGTTGTTGAAGATGGTGATGAATTAATTGCTCGTGGTGTAGCAGATGATAAAGGCCCAACATTAGCGAGTTATTACGCTTTAAAAGCATTAAAAGATAATAACCTTTTAGGTAATTATCAAGTTCGTTTATTAGTAGGCGGTAATGAAGAGACTGGTTCTGAATGTATGAACCATTATTTCAATACATTAAAGAAACCACAACCAACTGTAGGATTCTCTCCTGATAGTGCATTCCCTATTATTTATGGAGAAAAAGCCCATCTTCCATTTAAAGCATCAAAGTCTGTTGATGTTGATGGTTTATCTTCATTAAAAGGTGGCATTGCTTTTAATGCAGTTATTGATAAATGCGTATTTAACTACAAAAAAGATGAAAACTTTAAGAAATTCGTTTTAAGTAAAGAAAATGATGCAGTTGTTACTGCTCATGAAGATTACGATGAATATGTAATAAATGGTGTTGCCGCTCACGGTAGCGTTCCTTGGATGGGTGTTAACGCTGGATTAAAAGCAGTTAATTTACTTGCAGAATACTTAAATAATGCTGATTTAAAGAAATTCTTATCATATTTCTCTGATCCTAAAGGTAATGGCTGTGATGCTGCTGATGAAGATCCTGACTTTAGAAATAATTCTTTAAACGTTGGATATATTGACTATTCTGATAATAAATTATCAATTGTTGTAGATTTTAGATTTGGTAATATACGTACAGGAAAAGAGCTAAAAGACGCTATCACAAATAAATGTGAAGGTGTTGATTTGACATTCTTTGGTGAGGGAAGTAAACCACTTTTCTTTAGTAAAGATAGTGTTTTGATTTCTACATTAGTTAATGCATACCAAGAAGAAAGTGGAGATTATAAATCTCAACCGATCGCAACTGGTGGTGGAACATATGCTCAAAGTGCTGATAATGTAGTGGCATTTGGCTTAGAAATCCCAGGAGTTGATCCAAAAATGCATGGTGTTGGTGAACATATTAGTAAAGAACACTTATGTTTAGGCATGGCAGTTTATGCTCGTGCCATTTTAGCATTAGGAAAACAAATCGATGAGGGCAAGATATAAAAGTTGGGCTAAACCTTATTTAGATAGCCATCAAGAAGTGCAAATTCTTCCTGAATCATATCCATTAATTAAGGATATTGAACTAGAAATTGGTTCAGGAAAAGGTTCTTTTATAGTGAAAAAAGCCTTAAATAATCCTGATATTCAATATATTGGGTTAGAAAAGAATGTTTCTTGCGCTGGTGATATGGCTAAAAAAATCGTTGCTAGTGAATTAACTAATGTCAAAATGATTTTTGACTTTGCAGAAAAGGTTTTACCTTTAATTAAAGATAAATCAATTAATGTTATATATTTAAATTTCTCTGACCCATGGCCAAAGAAACGTCATCACAAAAGAAGATTAACCACTGATGGATTCTTAAAAGAATACTTTAGAGTGCTTAAAGATGATGGAGAAATCATATTTAAAACTGATAATGAAGATTTATTCTTATTCTCCAGTGAATTATTTCCTCTTGCTAACTTTGAAATAGTGTATACTACTTCTAATTACCAAGAATTAGAACCTGGTGACGAAATGACTGAATATGAAGAAAATTTCAGAAAAGAAGGGAAACCTATTTATCGCTTAAAAGCAAGAAAGAAGAAATAACATGTTAGAAATTGAACTTAAAAAAGCTGGTAAAATCTCTAGATTAACTAACAAAACATTCAAATTAGATGAAAGATTAGGTAGTGGATTCTTCTCCGCTAACTATTTTTTAAAATCTCGTAAGATAGTACTCGAAAATCGTCCAGATCATAAAGTAACAATGCAATGGTTCCAAAGAACTGACAATGCTATGTTATGTGGTGTAGACGAAGCCATTGCTATACTTCATACTTTTGCCCATCATCCAGAAAATCTTCTTATAGAAGCACTAAATGATGGCGATATTATTTCTAATCAAGAACCTGTATTAAAAGTTACAGGAAAATATGAAGATTTTGGTTTCTTAGAAAGCGTTATTGATGGAGTTTTAGCTAGACGTAGCTCAATTGCTACTAATGTAATGGAACTTCTTAAAGCCACAAAAGATACACCAGTATTTTCTATGGCAGATAGACAAGATGATTATTTAACTCAAATTGGAGATGGATATGCCACTTATGTTGCTGGAATCAGTAAAATTAGCACTGATGCCCAAGGATTATGGTGGGGTGGAAAAGGTATGGGCACTATGCCACATGCTTTAATCCAAATCTGTGGTGGAGATGTTTGTAAAGCTGCAGATGCTTATTTAAAATCATTCCCAGATGAAAAAGTTACAGCATTAATTGATTACAATAATAATGTTGTTCGTGATGCTGTTATTCTAGCTAAACATTTAGGAGATAAACTTAACGCTATTAGAGTGGATACTTCTATAAGTTTGATTGATCATTATTTTGATGACAAAGACACATCTGGTTTTGATCCTCATGGTGTTTGTAAAGAATTAATTTTTGCATTAAGAAAAGCACTTGATGATAATGGATTTAACTTTGTTAAAATCGTCGTCAGTAGTGGATTTACTAAAGAAAAGATTTGTGAATGGAAATCCCTTAATGTCCCTGTAGATTTATATGGTGTAGGTTCTTCATTAGTGGTTAATTCCACATGTGGCTTCACTGGTGATTTAGTTATGTTAGATGATAAACCTGAAGCAAAAGAAGGACGTAGCAATTATTTAAATAAGAAACTCAAAGTAGTTCCTTATCCTATTTATTAATAGTGGATAATATAGAAATTAGAAAAGCTAAAGTAGAAGAATACGAAAAAATAGTAAAAGTCTTTTTATCTGCAAAAGCAAAAATGGTAAAAGATGGCAACATTCATCAATGGGCAGATGAGGACTATCCTCTTAATTTAGTGAGAAACGATTTAGCAAACCAAAAAGGTTATGTATTAGTAAAAAACAATGCAATTCACGCATATTTTTTCTATAACATAGGAATTGACCCTACTTATAATGTTGTCTATGGAGGCAGTTGGAAAAACGATAATACATATCTAACAATCCATAGAATCGCTAGTGATGGAGAGATCAAAAATGTGTTTAAAACAGTCTTAGATTATCTTATTCCATTAAAAGTAGATATTAGAATAGATACACATAAAGATAATAAAAGAATGATGCATATTTTAACTAAAAATAATTTCCATCATGTAGGAGTTATTAAAATTCCTAATGTTGGTGATAGGGAAGCTTATCATTATATAAATAAGTAAGAATGAATCAGATATAAAAATGAGTCCATAAAGGACTCATTTTTCGTTTATAGAAGTGGATTAGCTGACGTAAGTTTCAACTTTAACGTTAATTTCGTGTGTTGTTAAATTCTCTTTAATATAGAAGTTAAGTGCACTTGAAGTTCCGTTATAAGTAAGAACAGAATCTCCTAAAGTGAAGTTAGGTCCTTCTCCAGAAGTTGAATCAAATATGAAATCCACAATAATTTCACCATTTTTGATAGTGTAGTTCATTGTTTGAGCTGCTGGGCAGTTGGACAAATAATATTCAACTGTATTTTCTCCAACATCAAAGCTACGGAAAAAGAAAGCTCTAGATTCATGAACTTCAAATTGTGGAATTACCAAATCAGCGTAGCCAACATATGGACATGTAATTGATTCTCTTATAACAGTAACCCCATAATTGTTTCCAGCTTCATTATTAAATGAAATAGAATAAACACCATCAAATAGAAACTCAATAAAGCCCTCATCATCAATTTTAGCAACGTGATCACCTAATGCATTTTTGTTGCCTTCATTGATATAGGTATTAATTAAAGAATCATTAAATAGAACTTTAGCTTTATCTCCTGGACTAAATGAGATATTTTCTGCAATATAGATTGGTTCTCCAGGAGT
The DNA here is from genome assembly GCA_045601085.1 of Bacilli bacterium. Classification (GTDB taxonomy): domain Bacteria; phylum Bacillota_I; class Bacilli_A; order RFN20; family CAG-826; genus JAZRZD01. The sequence continues at coordinate 20,830 of JAZRZD010000004.1, forward strand.
TTTTTCTACCATTAAAGTTCCTACACCAAAATCGTCTTTAGAAGTATATAAAAAAGTTTCATCCATAGGAATTGGAGATGATTTCTTATCAATATACATGGATAAATCACCTGTAACGATGCTTTCTTTAATTGTAAATGAATATGAATTATCAGCAGCTGCAATATAAGTTAAGACCTTATGGTCGTCGCTTAATTCAAAGTCATCATTTGCGGCGCTATCTAAAAGCGTAATAGGTTTAGATGTTTCTCCATCTTTTACTTCTAATGTAATAGTGCCAGGAGCAGCAGGAATATCAGCGGTTTCTGTTTCATAAACAATGCTACCATTATCAACTTCAATGAATGCAAAAGGAGAAATAAGTGGTTCTGGGAGAACACTAATATTAACATATCCTGCATATTTTGCATCAACTTCGCCTAGGATAGTGATGCTGCTAGGAGAAGCATCGCCATTAAGTTTAAATGAGAATGTTCCATCTAAAATAGAATTCAATTTCCCATCATTTAAGCCAAAACCATAAGTGTTTGAGCCTTCAATTGTAAGAGTATTTAATTGAATGGTTTGTGTTCCATTAAAATAAATAAATGAGACATTATTTCCGACAGTTAATTCCACATCAGCAATTTCTAGATTCTCATCTAATCTAATAGGAGTACCATTATTAACTATACATGCATAATAAGAATCTTCTCCTGGTCCTGGTGGGGTTGGTGGATTATTTGTTCCACATGCTGAAAGACCTAAAACTCCAAGGACAGAAAAAACTAAATTTTTCAATTTCATAAATTTACCTCTTTTAACTTATTGTGAATTAACACCTTTTCATTTTAACATAAAAATATTTTGATAATATCAAATTTTATTTTCGAACTACAAAAAGGAAAACTCCCCCAATAATGAGGGAGTTATTTTAACATTATCTAAAGATTATTTTTGATCTTTATTTTCTTCGTTTTTGTCATCCTTTTTCTTCTTGGATTTAACAAAGAAGTAAGTTCCGGAAGCTAAGAAGACAACAACATCAATAACTGCAAACACTATACAAATAGTGCATCCACAGAATATTGCCATAACACCACTTGCAACAAGAAGTGCTGCGCTAGCAATAATACCTAATAATTTCTTTTTAATAATTAAGAAGAATATTGCTAATACAACTAAACCAACTCCTAATAAACCAATTAAGAACCAGTGCATATGACAATCAGCAACAACTGCTGCTGTAATACTGAATTCTGCAGTTGCAAAACCTTCTAAATGGGTATCAGTTGCAGCAACGCTAACTCTTACAACGTAATCTCCAATTTCTATTGGAGCTGTAGTGGTATAAGCGGAATCATCTTCGCTTGCAAGTTTATATTCAATAGTGGCAACACCATCACCAAGTTTTGTAAATGTTGGAGCATTAACTGCATTTCCATCATAAACTTTAGAAATATCATTGGTAATTTCAATGACTTGTGGAATTTTACCAGTTATTTCAAATGTCTTTGTATAAATAAGTGTTGTAGGTGTGCTTAATGAAGATTTTGTCCAACCTTGTGTAGGTTTTACTAATGTAACATTCTCTGCGAATTGGTAATTATCACTTGAAGAAGGAACAATTTCTAAAGTAACAGTTGCTGTATAAACAGTATTGTAATCAAAATTACCCTCTACTAAAGTAGATGACCAAGAAATAGTACCTGCATATCTAGAACCAATAGCAATTCCAGTTACTTCAGTTGGGGCAGCTTCTCCTGCAACAGGTTGAGCAAGATCACCAAAGCCAACCTTGCTAACAACTGCATGGTCAATTGTAAAGTTTTGAGTTGCGCTTCCAGCCTTATAGTTTGTGCCTTCTGCAACGCTAACTTTTACAACATAATTTCCAGCATTAACAGGAACATCAGTAGTGTATGCGGAGTCATCTTCTGATTCTAATTTATATTCAACAGAAACAACGCCATCACCAAGTTTTTTATAATAATTTGTTGTGTGATAAGTATCATATTCAGCAAAAATTAATGGGGATTTGTCGTAGATTTTGGTAATTTCGCTAATTTCAATAGCTTGGTCAGCTTTAGCAATTACAAACTCATAAGTTAAATCATCAGTAGTGCCATCACTCCATGTTGAAGATGTCTTATCATTTAATGAAACAGTAACTGTATAAGTACCAGCATTTGTTTGTTTATTATTTCCAATCGTATAAGCATCATTTTCTGGAATGCCATAAGTTTGTTCTGCGCCATTATATGTAAATTCAGTAGTATCTACGTCTGGAATATCAATTTCAGCAGGAGCACTTCTAGTAACTTCAAATTTAGTTGGTTCTGAGACATATTCAAACATTGGAATTAAACCATCAACAATGTATGCGTATATATAATATTCACCTTCATCTAATGTGGTTGGTTCAATATCTTCCCACATTTTAGAATCTGCGATATCTTCTCCATCTGCATAATATAAATACATGACTTCTTCAATCTCAGTGCCCCACAATTTTGCTAATTCGTGGTCAATAGAAGGAGTGCTAACAGTTTCCCCATATTCATAGTCTGGCATTGTAACTGTTGCGTATGTATTAATCTCTACAAAACCTTCATTTTCTTCAGGATCTGCAGGTCCAATATTAGAAGCATACAAGCCATCAAAATCATATGTTGGGACAACACCATTTGATGATTCAATAGAAACTATTTCTCCTGATTCTTCATCAAGCATACCGCCATTTTTGATAGTAAATGGTGTGGAATCACTACCAACAATAAAGTCATTTTGTGATTCACCACCGCCATAAAGACCAAATTGTGAACTAGTAATTACTGTACCACCAGTCATATTGATTTTTGATGGGCCTTCTTGCATAACTAAACCCATACCACAGTTACTGTAAAGTAATGAATCGCCTGTCATATTAAATTTGTAACATAATACGCCAGAATATAAGGATGATTCATCATTTCCAATTATATAGACTCTGGAATCATCTAAATTTACTGTATTTCCATATAAAGAAGCAGTAGCAGTTTCTGAAGTAATATCGTAAACAAAAGAATGATTTTTGATAGTTAAATTACCTTTTGATTCTATATTCCTATCTAATATTTCAATGCCTGCGATATATGCTGTTAATCCAATATAGGCATTATCAATTACGCAATCTCCATCAAAAGCGGAAATACAGTCATGACCTGCAGTAATTTCTAATTGAGACTCTTGAATGGTAATATCACCTTCAGTAGATAAAATTCCATATTTCTCAAAACATTCAACAAATATATATCCATTGAGTAAGTTAAAGTCTTTGTTAGCCCATACAGCGGCTGCATCATCTGAGTAGAAGTTTTCTACATGTGATAATGATTCAAATGTTGCTTGAGAATTAGCTTCATCTCCAAAATCCATATCAATTGTAAGGTTTTCTGCGTACAACGCACCGTCGCCGCCATAAACAAAAAACTTACCAGAGCCATTAATTTCAATGTCTCCGGTGGAGATAATTCCTTGTCTAAATTCAAAATCACTTGAGGTAGTTTCCCCTTCTTCGTATTCAACTTCTTCACCAATTTTTGCATTATTTGTGACGTCAATAATTAAACTATCTAATTTAGAAGCAATACCAATTTCATTTAGTTGATAATCCCAACTGGCATCGAAAATAGAAGTGGAGCCACTGTCTTGAGGAACAATATTAAAATTATTTAAAGATAATGTATTTGTTAAAGGATCAAAGCTAGCAGTACCTGTTGCCCCTTCTCCAGAAACTAAAATATTATCTTTGTTATCATCAGTAACTTGTATACCAGCAACCCAAAGGTCATAACTTGTTGCAGCATATGCTGGTTTTATAGTGGATTTAAAATTTGTGTTTAAGGTTAAGCCAAGACAAAGTGTGGCGCCAAAAAAACTACAAAATAATGTTTTTACAGGGAATTTTTTCCTCATATATGAATTTCTCCTAAAAATCGATCTTGTCTTTTTATGATAACATTAGTTATTTTATTTTGGGAATATGTTTTATTAAAAAGTGCGATGACTTCGCACTAATTTGACTTATTGACAATAGAAATTTAAAAACTACAAAAGTTAACCTTTACTTAGTAAAATTTTTGGTCAAAATTCCAAATATGAGTAGTCAAGTTAGCAACGCCAAACCAAGTTTCATTTTGTGTGACTTTTCCTCTTTGAATTTATGGTCAATATTCTAAGCATATTTTATTTAGAATTCTTAAAATTTAAATATTATATATTTATAATCGAAAATATCTTCTCAAATTTTTAAAGATTTTCTTATCAAAAAATGTATCGATTTTCCCATGGTCTTTCCTCCATATATAAACTTTATTTATATTGACAAAAGGCATAGGATGTCTTATTATAAAATCAAAATAATACATATTTTGTAAATTCAAAAATTAGTTTTGATTTATTAGTTGAAGACTTTGAAAGGAGATTTTTATGACTAAGTATTTCAGAAACAAGCTAATTAAGGGAGCAGTTTGCGCTGTCGCTATTGGCGGCGTTACAGCTGGTCTTATTATTGGCAACAACCTCGCTGACTTTTACGAGTCAAACATCACTGGTCTTTTATGTCCATCTGTTGTTGATGAGGAAAAGAGTAAAGAGGCTACTAGTGCTGGTAATGAATTAGCAGTTCAAATTGAATCAGAAGGTATCGTTATGGTTCAAAATAGAGGAGGAGATGCAGGCGTTGGTGTTTTACCGCTCGATAACTCTATTAAGAAAGTTAACGTCTTCGGTAGAGGTGCTATTGAATGGCACTACAGTGGTACAGGATCAGGTGGTGTTAAAACAAATAAAGTTGATCACATTGATTTATGCCAAGCTCTTGAAGAAGAAGGTATTGAAGTTAATCGTGATTTAGTTAATGCATCTAAATCTGTTAATGCCTTTGTGGAAGATAGAGGTAACCTTGATACTTCAACTTTGACCACATCTAGAACATTCGAACCAAAAATTAGTGAATATCAATCCGCTTATAACGACGCTAAGAATTTCTCAGATACAGCTCTTATCGTTTTCGGTAGATATGCTGGTGAGGGTAACGATTTAGCAAAAACATCACGTAAATTATCTAAATATAATGGCGGTGTTGATGAAACTAGAACTACACTTGACTTCTCCACTGAAGAACAAGCTTTAGTAGAACAAGTTGCTCAAGACTTTAAAAATGTCATTGTGATTATCAACTCTACAAATGTCATGAACCTTGAATATGTTGAATCTATTCCAGGTGTTGATGCATGTTTAGTCGTTGGTACTCCTGGTTGTGTAGGCGCGCGTGCTATTAAAAAGGTATTATGGGGTGAAGCAGTTCCTTCTGGTCACTTAGCAGATACTTATGCATATGACTTTAAAACATTACCAAACTACTTCAATTCCGGTTATGACTACTTCGGTGTCTATACTGGTTCCGGTGCCCGTAATGGCGCATACGCTGCATGTTCTTATAGAAGTGCCAAATCCGCATATCGTGGTAGAGAAAATGCTGACTATGTCGACTATGATGATGGTATCTATGTCGGTTATAGATGGTATGAAACCGCTGATGCTGAAGGATTCTGGAATAATGTAAACAATTCTCATGGAACTGGTTATGATGGCGTTGTCCAATATCCATTCGGTTATGGATTAAGCTATGTTAGCAACTTTGAATGGGAACTTGTTAATGACAAATGTTCTCCAGCTTCTGGCAGCGCAATCAACGAAAATACAGAAATTGAATTAACTGTTAAAGTTACAAATAGAGACGCTATTTATAGTGGTAAAGATGTTGTTCAAGTTTACTTGACAGCACCATATGATCCAGTTAATGCTCCAATTGAAAAATCCTATGTCTCATTAGTGGGCTTTGCTAAAACTCCAATATTAGGCCCTGGTCAATCTGTTGATATGACCATTAAAATGAATTCTTGGGATTTTAAGTCATTCGATGATTATGATATTAACGATAACGATCATACTGGTTATGAATTAGAAGCTGGTGATTATGTTTTAAGATTTAGAACAGATTCTCACCACGATAAGGAAATGACCGGTGGCAACACAATTACTTATAACGTTCCAAATACAATTAAAATTACAGAAGATAAGGATACACATGCACCTATCGTACCTGTATTAAACGCTAATAACCCTGTGGATGGTTTCGCAATTGATGGTAGTGATACTGATCAAAATATTGAATACTTATCCAGAGCAAAAATTAGAAACAAAACATATTCCTTACCAACTGCAAAACCTGCAGATCGTAACTGGAATACAGTTTTAGAAGTTTCTAAGGGTGGAACAACTGCTCAACCTGAAAGCCATAACGTTGGTAATAACACCATCAATATGGGTATCAGATATAACACTTATTCCCAAGAAATGGCTAGAGCATGGGATAATAAAACAGGAAATGACCCATTTGGCAATCCAATCCCAACAGAAAAACCAGTATTTGGTGCTTCTAACAAAGTTACATTATGGGATGGTGTTGGTTTAACAGAAGCAGGCAAAAAGTGTGCTGCTGATTATAACGATCCATTATGGGAACAAGCTCTTGATGGAATTACTTATTCCGATGCAACAAATATTATTAAACTTGCACATCCATATAGTAGACCAGCTTTAAGTGATGTCGGTATTCCTAAATTAGCTGACCAAGATGGTCCTTCCCAAATCTGTACATCCGCTAATCCTTCTATGGCTGATGTTGGTACAGGTTATCCAAACCCAACAGTTATTGCTCAAACATGGAATGAAAAACTTGCCTTAGACTTAGGTAAATCATTCGCTAGAGATATGGCTGGTGTTGGTATGGATGGTGTTTATGGATTTGCTTGTAACATTCACCGTACACCATTTGGTGGTCGTAACTTTGAATACTACTCAGAAGATCCATTCTTAAGTGGTAGACAAGCATCTCAATCTTGTAAAGGTGTTCAAGTTTCTGGTAAAACAACATACTTAAAACACTTCGTTTGTAACGATCAAGAAACATGGAGATGTGGTATTTATACATGGATGACAGAACAATCCTTCCGTGAAATCTACGCAAAACCATTTGAAATCGTTATTAAAGACGATACAACAACCGCTATCATGTCCTCCTTCAACAGAGTTGGAGCTACATGGGCCGGTGGTAGTGAAGCTGCTAACCAAGGTATTATAAGAAATGAATGGGGCTTCCATGGCGCAATCAAAACTGACTACGGTGAAGACTGTGACGTTATGGACTTTGCACAATGTGTCCGTGCTGGTGAAACAATCGGCTTAGCTGACTCAATCCCACGTAGCTGTGATGGCTCTGTCCCAGATTTAAGTGCAATTACTCCAAGATTTGCACATAGAATTAGAGAATGTGCTCATGAAATTGCATACGCATTCTTACACGCACAACATTTAATGAATAACTATAGTGAATCAGGTGAATCTGATGGTCCAACCATTACAACCGTTTCTAAACGTGCTTGGGTATGGTGGAAACCAGTATTATTCGCTCTTGAAACAATCCTCGTCTGTGGTGTCATTTTAGGTACTTACTTCGCTCTTAGACCATTAGATCTTGAAAGTAGAAAAGAAGCTCCTGAAGGCGCTGGTGACGATAACATCGGTGATGGTGGCGGAGATGGTAGTGATAACCCAGATTTAGGGGCTACTGACGCACCAATCGAGGAAGAAGCTCCTATTAACGAAGCTCCTGAAGAATCTTCTCCAGAAGCACCAGTAGAAGATGTCGCTCCTGAGGAGGCTCCAATAGAAGAACCTGCTCAAGAAGAGGCTCCAGCTGAAAATGCTGAAACTCCAATAGAAGAACCTGCTCAAGAGGAAGCTCCAGCAGAACCTGATGCAGCCGAAGAAAATAATGAAAATCCTGAAGAAGGAGGCGCTGAATAATTATGTTTATGTGGAGTAAAAAAATTAGAAAAATAGTCGATATTGGCGTGTTATGCGCTATCGGCGCTGGTATCATCGGTATTGCCGGTGGAACAGTTTTAGGCGATTTCGTCGGATATCAACAATATTCTGCTGAATATGATGCTCAACAAAGAGAAGCATTAGACCGTTTAAGAGATGAGACTGGACATATTCCATCTCCTCTTGCCGGTGTTGATCCAACAGAAACATCAGTTGGTTATACAAGTGGTACAAAATGTGCCGAATGTGGCGAAATTTATAAAGGCCACGATGAAATCCCAAGATTATGTGAAGAATATTACAATCTTGAAGCAATTAGAAGTAAAGCCTCTGTTTCCCTTAAATGGACAATGAAGGCTGATGTTGCTGAACAATTACATTTAGGTTCACGTACATACACAATTGTTTATACAAAAGGATTTATTGGTATCGGTGGCACAAACTATATGCCATTTGAAGTTAATAATTTATATCCTGGTTTAGTAGCCAGCTATGATGAAGATTCTTCAACTATTACATTAAATGTAACAAGTTCAAACGGCGTTACAATCGATAAAGCACTCACATTTGGTGGTATTTCTACAGTTAAAACCACAGGTGGACCTTTAAGAATTGAAACTAACGCAAGTGCTGATGCTTTGAACTGTGAATCTAACACAGTAGACTTAGTTGTTGAAAATGAATTAGATGTCTTTGCTACAGATCACTTAAATACTTCTACAACTGCATCTGCTATTGTTGCTCGTAAAATTAGTGTTGGTGAAACCGGCATTCTTAGAGCTAGCAACTTTAAATATGCATTCTATACTAGAGAAAGCATTGAACTTAAAGGTCAAATGGATGCTTCTGGTGTAACTAATGCATTCTATACAAATAGTTCCACAAATGGTGGAAAATATGTTGAATTTACTGATGGAAATAAAGCATACATCAATGATGTTGCTCAAAGTTCAGTAACTGATAATCAAATTTTATTCACAAATGCTAAGAAACATCTCATTGTCTGTGATGAAAATACAAATCTTGAAAACTTTGTTTACTTCACACTTAATGGTGATATTGTTGAACCAACAGAGTCTACTGCTGGTAGTGCTTCACTTAAATGTGTTGGTTGTGGAACTCTTAAAAAGACAATCACACTTCCAAAATTAAATAGCACTGATTATATTGAAACTCCAACTTCTGTTAAAGTTGATGGAGCAAAGAAAACAATTTCTTCCTATCAATATAATATTCCAGGCATTCACGCTAACCCAATTCTCATTGATAACCGTGATTCCTTAAAAGAATACATCAATGCTGGTGGAACTTATTACACAGCCGCTGGTTGGTCTAGATTATTCCCTAAAGCAAAAGCAACTGTTTCTAGTAATGTTTGTACAATTACTTTAACTGGTGATGCTTCTATCGGTACAAATACAACTTCTGGTATTGAATTCGATGGTTTACTCGACTTAACTTGCTATGACAAAGTAGTGGTTAAAGGTAATTATGCATTATCATTTGGCTTTACATCTGCTACAAGTGGTTTACTTGTTAATGATTTAGAAGTTCAATCTGGCACAACAGTTAATATTGTTGGTAAAGCAAAAGAAACAGGTTTAACAGTTAAAGGTGACTTATCTGTTGCTGGTACATTAGATATTTCTAGCTATGTTACTGGTTTAAACATTAAAAATGATTCTTCTTCAGTAACTAATAGTGTTACTATTGCCTCTACTGGTAATTTAAAACTTAATGCATCCAGTAATGGTTTCTATAACACCACACCTGTTAATTTCGTAAATAACGGTAAATTAAACATTAGTGGTGCTAAAATCGGTATGAATATTGCTGATACTAACAGCTTAAAATTCTCTGGTTCTTCTGAAACCACAATTAACGCTAGTAATAACTGTATCCGTGGCCAATATGATGACTATCTTGGTGATAGATTAGGTAGCGATACAAGAAAAAATCCTAAGATCAGAATCTGTGATAGCGCTAAATTTAACGCTACATCAACTGGTGGTGCAGGTATCATGTTATACTTACAATTCATCGTTGAAAATGAAAATGGCTCACAATGTAATGCTGAAGTAAACGTTACATGTTCTGGTAGTGGCGCAGCAATCTATGGTCTTAGAACTGGTGAAGATTCTTCTAGTGGCTCTGATTAT
>JAZRZD010000005.1:0-28539 GCA_045601085.1 Bacilli bacterium
GGATGGTGAAATATGATTTATTTTATTTACGGTAACCAAATACCTATGATCCGTAAACGTATTTCTAAAATTGTTAAAGAAATACTTGGTGACGAGATAGATGAAATGAATTCCATTAAATATGATGGAACAACTGACTCAATGCTTGATATTATTAGCGACTGCAACATTTTACCTTTGGGTTGTGACCATAAGGTTGTTGTAGTGGAAAATTTAACATGTTTATGCGATAAAACTAAAAAAGGTAGCCTTTCTGATGAAGATAAGGAGCTATTTATTAACTATGTTAATGAACCATCTGAATTCGCAGATTTAATCATTTCTTTATATGACAACCCTGATAAGAGTAAAGATATTGTAAAAGCATTAATTGACCATTCTAAAGTGTTAGAAATGAAAGAACCAACAAAAGAAGAATGGGTGAATTATGTAAGAGTGTATATGCGTAATCAATTGCATGTGAATATTGATGAAGACGCTATATTAGAATTAGCTAAGCGTACTAACAATGATTCATATAGCTTAATCAATAATGGTGAAAAACTTGCTTTATATTCAAACACTATTAGATACGAAGAAGTAGACATGATTGTCACTAAGCCATTAGAACAAAATGTTTTTCAAATCTTTAACTATTTAATGGCTAATAAGATTAACGACGCTTTAATAATTTATAGAAATATTATTTCTAATGATTCTTCTCGTATTGGCGAGGCTGTCCCAATTTTAGCGAATGAATTTAGAACTTTATGGAAAATTAGATATTTATCTAAACAAGGTTTATCTGACGCTGAGATAGCCACAAAAATTGCTACCTTTGATTGGAAAGTTAGAAATTATAAAAAATATAATTATGTAATTTCTGATAATAAGATATTAGAGATTATTGATACATTATTTGATCTTGATTTAAAAATAAAAAACGGTTCAAAGAAAGATTTCTTCGACCGTTCATTATTATTTGAATTATTCTTATTAAATTTTAATCGTACAAGATTACTTTAAAGAATTGACTAAACGAGCAACTTCGCTTTTTTGTCTTGCGGCAGTATTAGCGTGTTGAATTTTGTCACTAACTGATTTGTCAATTAAGCCATAGGCTTTAATCATTGCAGCATTAGCTTTTTCAACATCTTTAGCTTCAACAGCGATTTTGACATCTTTGATAGCTGTTCTGATAGCGCTCTTAGCAGATTTGTTTCTTAAATGTGCTTTTTCGTTAGTTTTGATTCTTTTAATTTGTGATTTAATGTTTGCCATATAAATACCTCTTTATTTTAGTGCCGAAAATTATTCTATTAAATATTTAACAATAATGCAATTATTAATTACATTAGTATGAAATTTGATACTAATGATGAATGGTCTTATTTTCTTAATTTATCTAATGTTTACTGAATTTTTCTTTAAAAACATTACACATGTCGCATATTTCTTCATTAGAAAACGATTCGCTCATTGCGTTTTTTAATTTTAAGTACGAAAGTAAAAACATTTTAATATGTTCGTCATTTATATTTATTGAGATGTATCCTTGTGTCGAGTCGTTTAAATTTATAGAAATAACATTATTTTTTAACATATGTAGCAAGCTATCGTAATATCCTTGATAAAAATCATTTTGACTATAAAAGTCATATTCGTGTTTATTTCCGAAAAGAAGGTAGTCAATTGGTACATTAAAATATTTAGCAATCATAATTAACTTCTCTACGAGTGGATAAGATCTTCCTTTCTCATAATCAGTCCAAGCTTGTATTGAAATTCCTATATTTTTTGCTACTTGTTGAACTGTTTTTCCTTTTTGTTGTCTTAACTTAAATAACCGATTTCCAAATGCTTTCATATTCTATATTTCTTATAAATTCTAATTTACTTGTATTTGAAAATCAATATGCTAAAATAAATGAAATGGTTAATTATAAAATTAAATTTGACATTGGTATTGATACTAACTTTGATGGACATTGCGATTTGTGCGGCAGATTCGTTGATAATTATGGGCACCATCGCGCAATTCAAGTTTTTGATTACAAAGATGAACCATGTGATTTAGTTTATGATAAGATGGATAGGAAAATAGATAAATTGTGCATCGATGATTTGATGTGTGATTATTATGTCAAAAATCCATATAGCGATTATACTAATATTTCATCTTTTCCTCGAAGTTTGATTTTAAATTATACACGTGATGATGTGAATAATCCTTATGGTGGCAAGAATTTAAATAGCTTTCTTTGCTTTTACATTGTACCTAAAAATATAGATCCAATATCTTTACTAACTAACGCTTTTCAAATGAATATTGAAATTGGCCATTTTGTTCTCAAAAATACTTTGGTAACTTATAGAGGCTTGTCTTTCTCATCTTTTAATGATTATATTCAAATGCTCGATGCAGCATATAATAGCATCAATCAAGGCAAGATTTATAAATTTTTTGAGAAAGGATTTACTAGTACAACGCTTGATATTTCATATGCAAAAGCATTATCTGAAAGCCAATCAAGTAAATATCGAGTGCTTTTTGCATATGTTAATTTGCCAGGTTCAAAAGCAATGCCTCTTTCTAGCGAATTTGGAACGACCACCAATGATTTGGAAAAAGAAATGCTTTTAAAGTTTGGTAAAGATTTTACGATTGCATCTATGCAACGTTATAGACGTAAGGGCATAACATATTATAGAGGAATAATTATAAATTCTGAGGAGGATTTAAAATGATTGTAAACGTTAAAGAATACTGGACTAAAGCGTTATCCCATAAAATTGATGTCAGAATTGGAAATGATGATAAAACAATCACATATCAAGAATTTATGTTGTATTGGATTTTAAGATTTGAATTAAATGCAAATAAAGTTTATGTAGATTTAGATTCTGCTTATTCTTTTTATAAAGATAAATGGCCTGATAAAAAATGGGACGAGATGAAAGCCTCAAAATATTATGGTAGAGTTATCTTCCTACCTTGGGATAAGGTTTTTTGAATTAGTTTAAAAAATCAATAATAGGTTAATTTTTAATTTTAATTTTTAATTGCTTATTTTAATTTTTCATAGAATTATTATAATAATTTTATGGATAAGAAAGATACACGTATTGTTTTTATGGGAACTCCAGAGATTTCCGCTGACACATTAAGAGCGTTAATTTCTGCTGGATATAACATTGTTGGAGTCATTGCGCAACCTGATAGAGAAGTTGGAAGGAAACATATTTTAACCTCTGTTCCTACTAAGGTTGTTGCTAATGAATTTAATATCCCTGTTTATCAACCTGAAAAGATAAGAAAAGATTACGAATTTCTAGAAGAAATAAATCCAGATTTAATTATCACTTTAGCTTATGGACAAATTGTGCCTCAAGGTGTTTTAGATATCCCTAAATTAGGTTGTATTAACTTACATGGATCATTGCTTCCTAAATATAGAGGCGCAGCTCCTATGCAATATGCGTTAATGAATAATGAAAAAGAAACAGGATTCTCCTTAATGGAGATGACTAAAGATATGGATGCTGGAAAAGTGTTCGCTATTAAGAAAGTTAGTATTGATGAGAATGATAATTTCTCTAGCTTACTTTGTAAAATGAGTGAATGCGCTAAAGAATTAATCCTAGAAACATTAGATCAATATATTGCAGGAGAACTTATTGGTGTTCCTCAAGATGAATCTCTTGTCACATTCTGTCCAACAATAAAACCAGAAGAAGAAAGAATATCTTTAGATAAGTCTATTGAAGAAATATTTGGTCAAATTCGTGCTTTAAGTGAAGTACCAGGAGCGTATTTATTTATTAATGAAGAGAAGGTTAAAATCTTTGAAGCAAAAATTGTCTCTAAAAACACTTCAAAATCATTAAATACAATTATTAAAGCAGACAAGACTGGATTAGATATTCAATTAAAAGACGGTGTTTTAAGTATTATCAGATTACAAAAAGTTGGTAAGAATAAAATGTCTTACCGCGATTATATAAATGGAAATCATAACCTTTTAGGTTTAAAAATTTCATAAATGGATAAGGTTTTACATCTTTCTGTCCACGATATTGTGGACTTTCTTTTAAGAACAGGCGATATTGATAATCGTATTTTTAATCAGTCTTCTATGAAGGAAGGCACTTTGCTACATGCTTTATATCAATCTAAACAAGATGATTCTTATCTTTCTGAATATTACCTTAAAGATGAATTTTTAGTTGATGGCGTAAAAATATTTGTAGAAGGTCGTGCTGATGGAATTATTGTAGATGGCGATTCTTACACAATTGATGAAATCAAAACAACAATTATCGATCTAACAGAATATAAAAACGAAAATCTTGAATGGCATTTAGGCCAAGCTAAGTTTTACGCATACATGTTTGCTAAAGAAAAAGGCTTAGACACTATTAAAATTAAGTTAACCTACATAAAACAAGGCAACACTAGAGAGAAATTACATCAAAACTATAAATTCAATTTTCTCGAACTTGAGCAATTTGTCTATTCGTTATTACAAGAATATGTATCTTTTTACGCAATAATTTTCCGTCATATTGAACAAAGAAATAAGAGCATTGATGAATTGAGTTTCCCTTATCTTGATTATCGTAGTGGACAGAAAATTCTTATTGATGAAACTTTTTCTACAGGTAAAAAAGGTGGAAAGCTTTACTGTGAAGCACCTACGGGAATTGGTAAAACCATTTCCACATTGTTTCCATATATAAAATTATTAAACGATGATAATGAAAGTAAGATATTTTATCTTACCGCTAAAAATAGTGGCAAACTTTCAGCTTCACACGCAGTAAATCATTTGATTGATGCAGGCTTAAAAGGAAAAAGTATTGTAATTACTTCAAAAGAAAAGATATGTTTCCAAGAACATAGAAATTGTAACCCTGACGAATGTCCTTATGCTAAAGCATATTATTCTAAAATCCAAGGAATTCTTCGCTATGCATTAATGAATTATGACTTCATTGGGGCAGAAGAAATCATTGAAATAGCTAAAGATAACTACATTTGTCCATTTGAACTAGAGTTAGATTTATCTTTATTTATGGATGTCATAATTTGTGATTATAACTATCTATTTGACCCAATAAGTTACATGCAAAGATTCTTTGATAAAGACGCAAAGATGCATATGGTTCTTATTGATGAAGCCCATAATTTAGTGGATAGATCAAGAGATATGTACAGTGCTTCTTTAGATATTTACAAAGTAAAAACCGCCGCAAAAGTCTTAAAAGGTAAAGATGCAAGGAAACTTGTAACTATTATAAATAAGATAAAAAATTACATGTTAGACCAAGCCGCTATTAACATGGATCAATACCGTGTTATTCAAGGTTTTTCTCGTGATTTTATTGCATTAGCAAATAAATTCTTAACAACTTATAAAGAATTTTCTAAAGATAAAGACTTTAAGATGCCAGAAGAAGTGGTGGACTTATTCCTAGATATTAATAAGTTTGTCATAATAGATGAATATTATTCAGATGAGTATCTTTCTTACATTGATGCAGTAGATGAAGATGTGGCATTTACATACTATTGTATGGATGCTTCTTCTTATGTTGCTTCTAGACTTGATTCAGTTAAGTCTTCAGTGTTATTCTCCGCAACACTTTCTCCAATGGATTACTTTGTAAATTGTTTAGGTGGAAACACAGAAACTGATACTTCATTAAAATTATCATCCCCATTTCCAAGAGATAACTTTAAGTTATTAGTGGCCCCAAAAGCGTCATTAATGTATAAAAATCGTGAAAGTTCATACCCTTTAGTGGTGGAATACATTAAAAGTTATGTTTCTAGCAAGGTTGGCAACTACTTTATTTATGTCCCAAGTTATGAATATCTATATAAATTAAAAGAGACTTTATCTTTAGATAATGTTGATATTTTCTATCAAGAAAAAGATATGAATGACTTTGCTAAGGAGGAATTTATTTCTCATTTTAAAGAGGCTCCAACTTCCACTTGTATAGGTGCGGCAGTGTTAGGTGGCGCTTTTAGCGAGGGTATTGACCTAATTAGTGATCGCTTAATTGGAGTAGTAATTGTTGGAGTAGGTTTACCTAAAATCAATTTTAATAGCGATAATATCAAGGAATATTTTGATCGTGAAGGTCTATCTGGATTTGAATACGCATACACAAACCCAGGCATAAATAAAATCACGCAAGCAATAGGGCGAGTAATACGTAGTGAGAATGATGTTGGTAGTGCTCTTCTTATTGATGAGAGATTCTTAAGAAGACCATATCGTAAACTAATTGAAGAGAAATATAAGAATTATTCCATTGTAATGTCTGGTAAAGATATCAAAGAAGAGTTAGATAAATTTTTTATCTCTATCAAATAACATTAGTTATATGATATGATTATCTTTAATGAACAATATTGATAAATCAAAAATTAGAAATTTTTCTATCATAGCCCATATTGACCACGGAAAATCCACTTTAGCGGACCGTATTTTAGAGTCTACAGGGGCAATTGAATCTCGTGAGATGAAAGATCAAATTCTTGATTCAATGGATTTAGAAAGAGAAAGAGGCATAACTATTAAGTTAAACGCTGTTACTTTGTCTTATAAATCAGATGATGGAGAGACTTATTATTTTAATTTAATCGATACTCCTGGGCATGTTGACTTTACATACGAAGTATCTCGTTCTTTAGCAGCATGTGAAGGGGCTATTTTAGTAGTGGACGCTACTCAAGGAGTAGAAGCCCAAACTCTTGCTAATGTTTATCTAGCTATTGATAATAATTTAGAGATTTTACCTGTAATCAATAAAATTGATTTACCTAGCGCTATGCCTGATTTTGTTAAAAAAGAAATTGAAGATAGAATCGGTATTCCTAGTGATGACGCTCTTTTAGTAAGTGCTAAAACTGGCTTAGGTATCCATGATTTACTTGAAGCAATAGTGAAGTATTTCCCTGCTCCAACAGGTAAAAATGAATCACCTTTACAAGCCCTTATCTTTGATAGTTACTACGATTCTTATCGTGGTGTTGTCATTTTAGTAAGAGTTAAAGAAGGAATGATTAAAGTTGGAGATCACATCAAATTAATGCAGGCTGGCAAAGATTATATCGTTACAGAAGTGGGCATTAGAACGCCAAATGAACTTAAGGTAGATTCTTTAGAAGCGGGTGATGTTGGTTATTTATGTGCGCAGATAAAAGACATACGTGACGTTCATCCAGGTGATACAGTCACACATGCTGATGTGCCTGCAAATAATGCACTTCCTGGCTATAGAGTGATGAATCCAATGGTCTATTGTGGTCTTTATCCTATGGATAGTAATGATTATCAAGACCTTAAAGACGCTCTTGAGAAGCTTTGCTTAAATGATGCATCTCTACAATTTACTCCAGAAACTAGCCAAGCTTTAGGTTTTGGTTTTAGATGTGGATTCTTAGGTTTGTTACATATGGACATAGTCCAAGAAAGATTAGAAAGAGAATATAATATTAATTTAATATTAACCGCTCCTAGTGTTATCTATCATGTTTATTTAACTGATGGCAGTATGATTAACATTGATAACCCATCAAAACTCCCTGAAAGTAGTAGAATAGCTCGTATTGAAGAGCCATTTGTTAAAGCGTCTATTATGACACCTAAAGAATATGTGGGTCCAATTATGGAACTCTGCCAAGAAAGAAGAGGAATCTATTTAGATTTACAATATTTTGATGACACTAGAATGACTTTATATTATGAGCTTCCATTAAGTGAAATTGTGTACAATTTCTTTGATAAATTAAAAAGTTACACTAAAGGCTATGCCTCATTTGACTATGAATATTCATCCTATAGAAGTGGAGAACTAGCAAAGCTAGATGTTATGCTTAATGGCACTGTAGTGGATGCTTTAACTAGCATTGTTTATCGCCCTAATGCATATCAAAGAGGTCTTGCTATTATTCGTAGAATAAAAGAGGTTATTCCGCGTCAACAATTTGAAATTCCTATTCAAGCTGCTTTAGGTGGAAAGATTGTCGCTAGAGTAGATGTTAAGGCAGTTAGAAAAGATGTCTTAGCTAAATGCTATGGTGGAGATATCTCCCGTAAGAAGAAACTTCTTGAAAAGCAAAAAGAAGGTAAGAAAAGAATGAAGAAAATTGGATCAGTAGAGGTCCCACAAGAAGCATTTATGTCAATTTTAGCAATTGATGATGGGTCGGATAATAGTTAAAAATTAGTAGTTTTTTAGGAAATAATTGCAAAGCAATAAAAAAAAGTATATAATAAACTTGAGGAAATTTTATGGCAGCAACTGAATTAGCAATTAGATATACAGAAGAAAAATACCTCACTAAAAACGAAGTCATCCGTGATTTAAAGATGAATATCGTTGATGGTATTTGGAGCAATATTTTAAATTATAGAAATAATTTTAATCACTACACAGCATTAAGGAGTATTGAAAGAGGTCAATATTCTGTTTGTTTATGTAACTTAGTTAATAACAGTGTTAATAATTTATTATTAAAAGAAAATAGATATCTCAATGAAACTAAATTTATTCCTGGCTGTAGTGAAGAGAAAATGTTTATAGATAACTCACTTGTGAGTTCATGTGGCGCAATTGCTAAACTTAATGGTGTAGACATCTCTAACAACATCATTTCTGCAAAGATTAATGAAGAAAATGTTACATTAAATCCAAGTAATGAAGTGGTTATTAATTACTATAAAGCTTTGCTTTTCGCAATGAATTACTCAGGTGATATTAACGAAAGCTTCTTATTATCTTTATATAGTAAGATGACCTCTAATGCATACGCTTCTTTTAGAAGCACTGAAGATTTATCTCGTGCAAATAGAGTTTTAATTGATCGCCTTTATACTAGTGCACCTGTCCAACTTGTGCCTTCACTTGTTAATCAATTACTAATGTTTATTGATAATTCAACTTTGGACAAATACATTAAAGCTAGTGCTATTTTGTATTACTTTGACTATGTCAAGCCATTTGATAAATATAATTCAGAAATGGCGACATTACTTGCCAAAACTGTCTTAGCTAGAGAGTCTAGTAAGGATGTATTTTATCTCCCTATTGAAGAGTTATTTGTGTTTACACAAAAAGAGTTAGATAAAGTCACTTTAGATACTCAAAAAAGCACTGATTTAACTTATTTTGTCTTATTTATTTTAAATAAAATTAATGAGATGTATTCTACTAAAGTAGATTACATTATCAACTTAAAAACTTCTGGAATGAAGAAAGACTTCCATGAATTAGATGACATTGATAAGCCTCAAGAAAAGGAAGAACCTATTGTCTCTGAAGTTGAACCTGAACCAGTAATTGAAGAACCTATCCCAGAACCAGTAGTAGAACAACCTATGGTTGAAGAGGTTATTTCAGAACCAGAACCTATTAAAGAAGTGGAAGTTAAACCTATTGAAAAGAAACCTAAACCAATTAAGGTGGTTACTAAAGTAAATAAGGAAGATGTTGACCAATTAGCCTTCAACTATGTTGCTGTTAAGCTTGATGATAGAGAAGTGCGTAAAATGGTGGAACAATTACTTGAAGACAATCCTTTACTAAGTAAAAAGGAAGCAAGATTCTACGCGAAACATTGTTCAATTGGAAAAATGTATTCCATTTCTCAATTTAAAAAAGATATTGGCTGTGTTTATGAAACTGCAAGAACCTCAATGGATCATTTAGCAGCATTAGGTTATTACAAGAAAGAACAAATTAAGAACAAGTTCTTCTATACACCAATTAGTAGAAAGTAGAGGGAATTTTATGAATCCATTAATTATATTAGGTATCATTGTAGGCGTTGCAGCCCTTATCGCAATTATTGCTTTTTCAATCCATAAGACTATGTCTTTAAAAATTAAAGACGATAATTCTAAACCAACTGAAGAGGAAGTAAGAGAAGAAGAAATCTCTAGAGTCCTTCAACAAGTTGATGATGAAGAAGTAGCTAAACAAATCCAAGATTATAAGCAAAACGACGATGAATAAACCTAAAAGTTTATATATCCATATTCCATTTTGTGAGCATATATGTGCATACTGTGACTTCCCTAAGTTGCAGTATTTTTCTAACTTCGCTGACAAATATTTATCCGCTTTAGAAAATGAATTCTCTTTTAGAGAAGTATCTAAAGATTTAGAGACCATCTATATCGGAGGAGGCACTCCTACCTCATTAAGTAATGAACAACTAGAAAGATTGTTATCTTTTATTTATCCATACACAAGTAACGTCAAGGAATATACTATAGAGGCTAACCCTGAATCGTTATCTATAGATAAGTTAAAGATTATGAAGGAATATGGAGTTAATCGTATCTCCATTGGAGTAGAGTCTACAGACGATAAGATTCTTGCGTTAACTAACCGTCATCACACGTTTGATGATGTTAAAAAGGCCGTTACTGAGGCTAGAAATATGGGAATCGATAATTTGAACCTTGATTTGATTATTGGCCTACCTCACGTCTCTTTAAGCGGTTTAAAGGCAGATTTAGATAATCTTCTAAGCCTAAAACCTAATCATATTTCTTGTTATTCTTTAACAGTTCACCCAAACACTGTTTTTGGTATTAATAAAATTAATGAACCTGAACCTGACTTTGTTAGAGAGACATATGACTATATAGATGAGAAACTATCTAAAGAAGGTTTTATCCATTACGAAGTAAGTAATTTCGCTCTTCCGGGTTATGAGTCAAAACATAATTATGTTTATTGGAAAAATGAACAATATTATGGTTTAGGTATGGGTGCAGCGGGTTATATTGGAAGTATTAGATACACGAACACTAAAAGTATCGATAAATACATGAACTGCAATTATGATCCAGAAGAAGAAATTGTAGATGTTAGAGATGATATTAGCTATTCCATAATTCTGTGTTTACGCACAGTCAATGGCCTTAACTTAACTGAAATCAAAGACAAATTTGGAGTAGATATTTACCTTGACCATAAACAATATATTGATGATTGTATAAAAAATAATTTCCTAATTTTGTCCGATAACGTTTTAAAGCCAACTTATCAAGGGATGATGATTTTAGATCAAATTATTCTTAACTTAATCTATTAACCTACTTACTTACAAAATAGTGAATGATTTATTACACGCATGTATATTGCGTGTTTTTTATTAATGATTTTGCACGCATATACATAAAGAAATAAAAAAGTTAATTTATAATTAAATATGAATTTTTAGCACATATTTGTTGACACTGCTAATTTTAATGTTAAACTATACTTAGCACTTAGATAATTTGAGTGCCAAATTAGTGGAGGTTCAATATGAAACTTAACCGTAGCGATACAATCCTTAAGTATATTGTTGAATATTTTATTAAAACCGCTCAACCAGTTGGAAGTAATACCTTGATCGAAGAATATAAACTTCCATATTCTAGCGCAACCATTAGAAATGAGATGTTTGCTTTAGAAAAGATGGGATTAATTGAAAAAACCCATTCAAGCAGCGGCAGAGTTCCTTCCGCACAAGGTTATAAATACTATTGTGAGCACCTTCGTGATAATTCAATCAATGAAGAATTTAAGAACTCTTTACAACAAGTACTAGATAATAAAGTTAAAAGTATTGAAGAAGTTATTAAGAAGAGCTGTGAGATTTTATCTCACATGACATCACTTGTTTCTGTAGTTATTGGCCCAGATGAGAATAGTGAAAGATTAGCAAATGTTCAACTTATTCAAATTGGTGATAACACGATTACAGCAGTGTTTGTAACTGACAAAGGTTATGTAGAAAATAAAACCTTCATCTTACCAAAAGATATTCAAGCTAAAGAATTGATCTCATGCGTAAACCTATTAAATGAAAGATTAAAAGGCACACCAATCACCTCTTTAGTGGAGAAGATGGAATCATTAAAACCTGTATTAAGTGATTATGTAATCAATCATGACGCTGTATATCAAGCAATCTTAGAAACATTATTAAAGTTTGCCAGTGACAGAATGTCACTATACGGAAAAGAAGAGTTATTCAATCAACCTGAATTCAGAAATGATTCCGATAAATTACTTAAAGTGTTGCAACTATTAAATAATTCTTCTGTCTTAAAAGAAGTGGGCAGTAACGAACAAGAATCATCATTCAACATTGGTAATATTGATGGTAATGAAGACATTTCCATGGTCTCGCATAAGATTAATGTTGGTAAAGATGGCAAAACCACAATCGCCCTTGTTGGTCCTACAAGAATGGATTATGACAAAGCAATGTCTGCTTTAGAATATTTCGCAGAAGAATTACAAAAATATTTCGATAACGTTGATATCGATGATGATAAAGGAGGTAGTCACGGAGATGCTTAATGATGAAGAAAAGTTAAATGAAGAACAAGTTGAAGAAGAATCACCAAAGAAATCTTCTAAGAAGAAAATTGATAAATTAGAAGAAGAAATCGAAAAACTTAAAGCTGATGCAGCGCATTGGAAAAATGAATACTACCGTGCCTACGCAGATACAAAGAACTTAAGAAGTTCAATTGAAAAAGATTATCATAACGCACTTAAATATCGTGCTGAAGGGTTTATCGATAAGTTAATTCCTATATTAGATAGCTTCTATGTAGTACTTAAAAATGAACCTGATGATCCAAAACTTAAAAACTACTTAATTGGATTCTCATTCTTATATAAGAATCTAGTTAGTGCCCTTGAAGAAGAAGGGGTTACAGAAATCCTTCCTAAAGAAGGTGACAAATTTGATAGCAATGTGATGGATGTTATCGAAACTGTCGAAGATAAAGAAGCTAACATCATTAAAGAAGTTAAACGTAAAGGTTATAAACTTCACGATCGTCTTGTTCGTCCTGCTGGCGTAGTCGTCACAGTGGTCAAACAAGAAGAGAAAAAAGACGAATCTGATTGCTAATAGGAGGTAAAAATATGGCAAAAGAAATAATCTTAGGTATCGACTTAGGTACCACAAACTCAGTTGTGAGTTATTTACAACAAGATGGAACTTACAAAGTAATTCCTAACCCAGATGGCAGTAATACAACCCCATCAGTGGTAGCTTTTAAGCCAAGTGGTGAAGAAATCGTTGGTTTCTCTGCTAAAAGACAAGCAGTTACTAACCCAGACACTATTTCCTCTATTAAAAGAATCATGGGTACAAGTGAAAAAGTTCACGTTAAATGTTTAAATCGTGACTTCACACCACAAGAAATCAGCGCAAAGATTCTTGCTTACATGAAGAAATATGCTGAAGAAAATATCGGTCACAAAGTGGACAAAGCAGTTATTACTGTTCCTGCTTACTTCAATGACGCTCAAAGACAAGCGACAAAAGATGCTGGTCAAATTGCTGGACTTGAAGTTGTCCGTATTATTAACGAACCAACCGCTGCTGCTTTAGCATATGGCTTAGAAAGTGATAAAAATGAAAAGATCTTAGTCTTTGATTTAGGTGGTGGAACATTTGATGTCTCTATCCTTGATATTGGTGATGGTACATTTGAAGTAGTTTCTACTGCTGGAGATAACCACTTAGGTGGTGATGACTGGGACCAAGTAGTCTTTGACTACATTAAAGCCCAAATCAAAATCGAAACAGGCTTAGATGTCACAGATAAATCATCTTTACAAAGAATTAAAGAATCTGCTGAAGATGCTAAAAAAGCTCTTTCACAAAGCTTAGAAACAACCATTTCTCTTCCATTTATTGGAATGACCGCAAATGGTCCTGTTAACTTTGAAACAAAATTAACAAGAGCTAAATTCCAAGAATTAACCCGTTATTTATTAAAAAGATGTGAAGAACCAGTTAAAAGAGCATTAGCAGACGCTAAAATGTCTACTTCTGATTTAGATCAAGTCTTATTAATTGGTGGTTCTACAAGAATGCCAGCAGTTGTTGACTTAGTCAAAAACTTAACTGGTAAAGTTCCAAATAAATCAGTTAACCCAGATGAAGCTGTTTCTATTGGTGCAGCTTGCCAAGGTGGTGTTGTCAGTGGTGATGTTAAGGATGTAATCCTTGTTGATGTCACTCCATTAACATTAGGTATTGAAACTTTAGGTGGTGTTTTAACTCCATTAATTACTAGAAATACCGCTATCCCAACCACAAAGAGCCAAATCTTCTCTACAGCTGCGGATAATCAACCTGCTGTTGATATTATGGTTTACCAAGGTGAAAGACCAATGGCCCATGATAATAAGCTCTTAGGTCACTTCCAACTTAATGGAATTAAACCAGCAAGAAGAGGTGAACCACGTATTGAAGTTACATTCGCAATTGATGTTAACGGTATTGTTACTGTTACCGCAAAAGACTTAGACACACAAAAAGAACAAAATATCACAATTTCAGGCTCTACAGGCTTATCAAAAGAAGAAATCGATAAGATGGTTAGAGAAGCTGAAGAAAACGCTGAGGCTGACGCAAAACGTAAAGAAGAAAGCGAATTAAAGAATAAAGCAGAAACATTCATCGCTGATATTGATAATTCTCTAAGAGAAAATGGCGATAAGATGGATGCAAATCAAAAAGAACAAACTCAAAAGATTAGAGATGATCTTAAAACTGCTTTAGATAACAATGATATGGAAACCTTAAAAGCCCGTATCAATGAATTAGAACAAGCTGCTCAATACGCTCAACAAGCTGCTAACGCACAAGCAAATAACGCAGGTAGTGAGCCAAAAGATGCAAAAGCAGATGATGTAGTTGACGCTGACTTTACATCTAAAGACGCTTAATTCTAAATAATAAATTATTTAAATAAACATACTGGGGTCTTATGACCCCTTTATGTACAAATTGGAAGGAGTATTATATGGCCGAAAAAAGAGATTTTTACGAAGTGCTTGGCATTAATAAAAGTGCCTCAAAAGACGAAATCAAAAGTGCTTATCGTAAACTTGTAAGAAAATATCATCCAGATAATAAAGAAACTGGTGATGAAGCTAAATTTAAAGAAGTGCAAGAAGCATATGATATTCTTTATGATGACCAAAAGAGACAAGCATATGACCAATTTGGTCATGCTGCATTTGATCAAAACGGTGGTGCCGGCGCTGGCGGAAGTGGAAATCCTTTTGGTGGAGGATTCGACTTTGGCGGTATGGGTGGTGGCTTAGATGACATCATCAATAACTTCTTTGGCGGAGGCTCAAGAAGACGTAACGCTAGTAATGGACCAAGAAGAGGTTCTGATGCTTTATTAAGAATAAAGATTGACTTTATGGATGCTGTTAATGGTAAAGATGTTACAACTTCTATTACCCTTGATGAAACATGTCCTAACTGTAATGGAACAGGGGCTAAAACACCTAATGACGTGAAAACATGTCCTCATTGTGGAGGCCGTGGATATATTAAAACTCAATCCCGTACCATTTTTGGTGTAATGGAAAACCAAGAAACATGTCCTAACTGTGGTGGCACCGGCAAAATTGTTGTTAATAAATGTGATAACTGTGGCGGGAAAGGCTATGTCCGTAAAAAGAAAGATATTACCCTACATATTAGACCTGGTATTGCTTCAGGACAACAATTAAGAATTGAAGGATACGGAGGACGCGGTGCTAATGGTGGCCCAAATGGCGATTTATATGTCGAAGTTCTTATAAAAGAACATCCAAACTTCAAACGTGATGGTAATGATATCCATTTAGAGGTGCCTTTAGACTTTGTAGACGCTATATTAGGCTGCAAGATTGATGTTCCTACAGTTAATGGAACCGCTACATTAGAAGTCCCAGCAGGAACGCAGCCTGGTCAAATATTAAGAATGCGTGGACAAGGCATTAAAGATTACCGTACAGAACGTCCTGGTGATCAATATGTCCATCTTTCAATTAAAATGCCAACATCCTTAAGTAAAGAACAAAAAGATTTACTTGAACAATATAAAAAAAGTAACGCAAAACAAGAAAGTTTCTTTGAAAAGTTCATGAAAAATTTCAGAAAATAAAAATTGTTTTATAAAATTTCGACTAATCCTCCCCATTATTAAATGAAAGGAGGATTTTTTATGTTTTATATTCCACAGATTAAAAATGATGATTGTGGGTTTGCTTGCGTAAAGATGCTTTTAGCGGATCATTTTAATAATAAAGATTATTTATTTATCCCTAATACTCAAGATGGTGCATATTCTTATAAGAATTTAATGTCAGTTTCTAAAGAATATGGCTTAATTTTGCAAGGAATCAAAGTTGAAGACAAAGAGGAAATTAAGAAATTTGATAAGTTTCCTGCAATAGTTACACTTGTTAAAGATGATGCTTCTCATGCAGTTGTAATCACTAAGATTAGGTTCGGTTATATTTATATAAATGACCCTGCAAGTGGGACTTATTCTATGTCAGTTAACAAATTCATAGAGCTTTGGGATGGAACGATGCTAATCAAAGAAAAGGAGGAGGCATCAAATAAGATTCCAGAACAATTTAACTTTGTTAGTTCTTCTAGTAAGATTAAACTTATTATTTTCCAAGTCTTAGCCGCTTTAACTTTAATGGCAGCGATATATTTCTTTAAAGATGACACAAACGTAGTATTTATTATCTTAATTGCGGCGTTTGCGTTATTTGAAGGATTATTATATTTCTCCCAATTTAAAGTGATGAAAGAAATAGATTTCGCTTTTAAGAGTTATTTAGATGATAAAAACATCCAAAATAAGAGCTTACTACCTGATTATGAAATTTATAAAAAAGAGGAACTCACTAATGTGACTAGTACGATTTTTGCCTTCGCTATTAGCTTTTTATTAATAGTGATGGCAATAGTGAATAATTACTATAATGCTTTGTTTATATTAATAACATTCATAATTGCGGTCATAAAAGTGGGAATGTTTAATCCAAAGATGGACGAAATGAAATCAACTTTATTTAATAAAGAGATTGCTTTATCTGACAAGAAATTAGACGATTATAAAGATAATTTAGACGCAATTCATTCTAAGTCATATTACATTGGTAAATATAACCTACTATTTAAATGTATTTCTTTGGTATTAATTATCGTAAGCGTATATATGACCATGCAACTAAATGAGATATTTTCCACTTCATTCGTGCTCTTTTATACAGTGTTAAGTCTATATCTACTTGAGCAGTTAGAATCTTTACTTGGTTTTAGCAAAAACAAAAGCAAATACTATGAAAGCAAAATCAAACTCATCAATTCATTAAAACAAAACCATAAAAAAGATAGATAATTTGCCTAAAAAATGGTAAATTAATTCTTATGGAATTAGATTTCACAACATATGATGAAAGTTATGCAATTTATGAAAAGAAATTTTCTTATATTGCAGATGTAGCCAAGAAAATATTAAAGATTAAGTGTGATCCAATCATTTCTGTTTCTCTCATTGATAACGAAAACATTCATGAGATTAATAAGATATATCGTAATGTTGATAGAGAAACTGATGTTATTTCATTTGCATTTTTAGATGATAAAACTTTAGGCTATTCTTTACTAAAGAAAAAAGGAATGGTTGTATTAGGAGATATTTATATCTCAATTGAAAAAGCTATCACTCAAGCACAAGAAATTGGCAATACATTAGATCGTGAATTATGCTTCTTATTTACTCATGGATTATGTCATTTACTTGGATATGACCATATGAAAAAGGAAGATGAAGAAATAATGTTCCCACTTCAAGAAAAAATATTAATGGAGGCCAAGGATGGATTATCCAAAATTATTTAATGAAGCAAAAAACGCTAGTAAGAATAGCTACTCACCATATTCAAAGTTCAAAGTCGGTGCAGTAATTCTAACTAAAGACGGTAATTACATTAAAGGCACTAATATTGAGAATGCTTCTTATTCTGCAACAATGTGTGCTGAAAGAGCGGCCGTTTATAACGCCATTTGCCAAGGTTATGGTAAAAATGATATGATTGCTATTGCAATTTATGCAGAACAAGGAACATTTACCTATCCTTGTGGTAGCTGCAGACAAGTGCTTAGTGAGCTTTGTAATAAAGACATGCCAGTTATTATGTTTAACATCTTAGGAAAGAAAATGGAATCCACAGTTGGTGACCTCCTTCCTTTAATGTTTTCAATGGAGAAAAAGATATGAAATCAGGATTTGTTGCGATATTAGGTAGACCAAATGTTGGTAAATCAACTTTGTTGAATGATTTTTTAAACACAAAAATTTCAATTGTTACCAACAAAAGTCAAACAACCAGAAATGTTGTTAAAGGTATCTATAACGACAAGGATTGCCAAATCGTATTTGTAGACACTCCAGGGATCCATAAACCTTTAGCTAAACTCGGCAAAGAGATGAATCAAATGGCATATGAATCCACAAGTGATGTTGATGCTATTTTATTAGTAGTGGATGTTTCTAAACCATTTGGTATTGGAGATGAATTCGTCATTTCAAAATTAAATATCGATGAATCTTTAAGCGATAAATTAATTATTTGTTATAACAAAATTGATTTAGCTAAACTTGATGAAGCATTAAAAGTTAAGGAAGAATATAAGAAATATTTTCCTAACGCTAAAACAATTGATTTATGTGCCCAAGATAAATTTAATGTTGATGAATTATTAAAAATAATTAAGTCAATGTTACCAGAAGGACCAATTTATTATCCTCAAGACATTATTAGTGATCAAGATGATGTTTTCTTTATAAAAGAAATAATTAGAGAAAAAGCGTTACAAGAACTCTCTCAAGAAGTCCCACACGCTTTAGCGATTTATATTGATAATGTTTCCTGGGAAGAAAACCCAATGCCTATTACCGCAACTATCTTTGTAGAAAAAGATTCTCAAAAAGGAATAGTCATCGGTGCTAATGGTAAGAAGATTAAAGAAATTGGCAGCAAAGCCAGAAAATCTTTAGAAGCAAAATTCCATAAACAAGTCTATCTTGACTTACTAGTCAAAGTTGATGAAGATTGGCGAAATAAAGACAATTCGCTTAAAACATACGGATATAAAACAAACAAAGAAAAATAAAGATGAAAGTTATAATTTTAAGTGCAAATGCATACAAAGAAAAGGATGCAATTGTTAATGCGCTTAGTGAAGAAAAATTAGTCTCTTTTTTAGTAAGAGGTGTTTTCTCATCTAACAGCAAAACATCCTTTGTGAATGTTCCATTAAGTGTAGTTGATGTTACTTTTACTCAGGGTAATAGCAAGAATAAATCCGCTAAAACAGTGGAGTTAATTTCTTCACCTTTACACGCTACAGATTCACTTTCTCAACTATCTACAATTGCATTAATTAGTGATCTTTGTAGCAAGCTAGTTAGTGATGAAGAGAAGCATTTACTTTACCCACATTTAATGAAGATTTTATCTTCTTTAGATAAGGGAGTTCCACCTTATATGCCTTTATCCTATTTGATAGGGGAAATACTCGCTATAACTGGCTATGAACTCAATTTATCTAACTGCGTTAGATGTGGTAAGACTTCTGACATCGTTGAGTTCTCATTTATTGAGGGTGGATTCTTGTGTAAAGACTGCTTTGATGAAGAAATAAATTCTCATCTAACAGTGGAACAAATGAAAGTGCTTAGACACGCTATTCTTAGCAAAGATAATGAGTTCCCATTTGATAAGTTTTCATTGGAAGACACAAAAGTGGTTTTCAATAAGCTT
Source organism: Bacilli bacterium (assembly GCA_045601085.1). GTDB lineage: Bacteria > Bacillota_I > Bacilli_A > RFN20 > CAG-826 > JAZRZD01. The sequence continues at coordinate 19,654 of JAZRZD010000005.1, forward strand.
ATGGAATTCATTTACGATTGTTTCTCTGTTAAGTTTAAGAATATAGAAAATATTTAAAAATATAAATGTTTTTAAATGCTAAAAGTGGTAAACTATAAGTTGCGACTTAGTTTTGGAGGATATTAAAATGAAAGAATTTACATTCGATTATATCGCTACGCATTTAATCACTTCTGGATTTATGTATAAAGGAAGTGAGATTTATGGTGGCTTATCAAACACATGGGATTACGGTCCTTTAGGTAGTGAAATCAAGAAGAACATTCGTGATTATTGGTGGCAAAAATTTGTAAGAGAAAGCCGCACAAATGTTGGTATTGATGCCGCAATTCTTATGAATCCTAAAGTTTGGGAAGCAACAGGACACGTTTCTACATTTAACGATCCATTAATTGATTGTAAGAAATGTAAGATGCGTTTTAGAGCTGATCAATTAATTGAAGCAGCTTTCCCAGATGCTAAAACTAGTGCAATGACCAATGAACAAATGGTCAAATTTATTAATGACAATAATATTGTTTGCCCTAACTGTGGCCAACATGATTTTACAGATATTAGACAATTTAACATGATGTTTAAAACTCATGTTGGTGTCACAGAAGATAGCGCTTCAACAGTCTATTTAAGACCTGAAACTGCTCAAGGCGTATTTGTTAACTTTAAAAACGTTTTAAGAACCACAAGAAGAAAATTACCTATAGGTATTTGTAATGTCGGTCGTGCTTTTAGAAATGAAATTACTCCAGGTCAAATGACTTTTAGAACAAGAGAATTCGACCAAATGGAAATGGAATTCTTCTGCAAACCAGGCACTGACTTAGAATGGTTTAATTATTGGAAAAACTATTGTTTAGACTTTATTGATTCCTTAGGAATTAGCAAAGATAAACTTCGTTATCGTGACCATGATCCAGAAGAATTAGCGTTCTATTCTAAGGCTACAACTGATATTGAATATAAATTCCCATTTGGTTGGGGAGAAATCTGGGGTATCGCAGATAGAACAGATTACGATTTAAATCGTCATATTAAATTTTCTGGTGAACCATTAGATTATTTAGACCCAGAAACTAATGAAAAATATGTTCCATATTGTATTGAACCTTCAGTGGGACTTGATCGTTTAGTTTTAATGACTTTATATGATGCATACGACGAAGAAGTTCTCCCAAATGGTGAAACTCGTATTGTTATGCATTTATTAAATAAAATTGCTCCTTACCAAATCGCAATTATGCCATTAAGTAAGAAGCCAGAACTTGAAAAAGTTTCTGAAGAAATTGAATCTTTACTGTGTAAAAAATATTCCACAATCTATGATGCAAGTGCATCTATTGGTAAAAGATATCGTCGTGAAGACGCTATTGGAACCCCATATTGTGTGACTATTGATTTTGAAACATTAAAAGACCATGCTGTTACAGTTAGAGACCGTGACACAATGGCACAAGAAAGAATTGCTATTAAGGATTTAGAAACATATTTTGCAAACAAATTAGGTAAATAATGGATCAAGAATTAATTAACGATATTAAAAATAAAGCCGATATTGTTAAGGTAATTAGTTCCTACATAAATTTAGAGAAAAAGGGAAAAGATTACGTTGGCAAATGTCCTTTTCATGATGACCATAACCCAAGTATGTCAGTTTCTCCCGAATTACAATTATTTAATTGTTGGGTTTGTGGCACGAAGGGAACAGTTTTTAACTTTGTCCAATATTACGAAAAGATTTCATTTATTGAAGCTGTTAAAAAAGTAGCGGAATTAATTGGATATCATGATGATAGATTAGTGTTTAACACTCCTACCAAGAAGAAAGACGAAAAATTAGAGCCTTTATATGCTTGTTTAGATGACTTAACTAATTATTATCAATTCTCTTTATCTTCCGTTGAAGGTGAAGAAGGCTATAACTATTTAAAATCACGTAATTTAAGTGATGACATTATCCAAAAGTTTAAGATTGGATACGCAATTAAAGATGGATTTAAAATTGTTAAGTTCTTACATAGTAAGGGACACTCATTAAAGACCATTGAAGATATTGGTATTGGCTCTTTACGTGGGGAAGAATATTTTGATAAAAATGAAGGTCGTGTTATTTTCCCATTAGCAGATAAAGAAGGCCAAGTAATTGGTTTCTCCGCTAGAAGATTAAATGATGACGAAGATACTTCAAAATACATAAACACTGCAGAAACTCCAGTTTTCCATAAGAGTGAAGTTTTATATAACTACCATAACGCTAAAGTTAGTGCTTTAAGTGATAAATATGTCTATGTTTTAGAGGGATTTATGGATGTTATTGCTTTAGCAAAAGCAGGAATTAATTCTGCTGTAGCGATTATGGGAACTGCATTAACTAATGAACATATCGAGCTTCTTAAGAAACTAAAAGCTGAAGTTAGACTATGTCTAGATAGTGACTACGCAGGTCAAAAAAATACATTTAAAGCTGCTAAAATGTTAACAGCAGCAAACATAGACTTTAGAATCGTTGACGCTAGAGGATCCTTAAAAGATCCTGATGTTATTTTAAATAATGATGGAGCAGAAGCTTTAAAAGCGTATCTAAATAATTTATATTCATTTAATGACTTTTTATTCCATTACTATAGTGATGTTGAACCTTTAAAGAGTAATGAGAGCAAAAAGACAGTTATCAAAGCGTTTATTCCATTTTTACTCTCATTAAATAGTGGGTTTGATGTGAATGATTATATTGCCAAATTATCTAGATTAACTGGTTATGAGATTGCGACAATTAAAGAATTTTATTTAAAAAATAAAAAAGCAAACTCTTCTAATGTGGAAGAAGTTATGTCTTCATTCCACCCTGAAAGAAAAGCATTAAAGAAACTCGTGATGGCGGAATCTGAGATTCTTCATCAAATGATCCATAACGATATGGCCATTGATTTTTATCAAAACACTATTAAGGGTTTCTATGATGAAATATATCGAAATTTAGCTAACTATGTCATTGAAGCATATCAAGAACATAGTTCCCCAAATAACGTTAGTAAAGTATTAACTCTAATCGATGCTAATGAACCAGCAAATAAAAATGAACTAAAGAACGAACTCATACAACTCGAACAAGCAATTCACCCTAACGAATGTAATGAAAAATTACTCAATGAGTATTATGTCACCATAGTGAAAGAAAAAGAACGTATGGTGGATAATGACAAGATTAATATGTCGTTTGAGGGTAAAAGCGAAAGCGAGAAAGCTCGTATCTTGCATGAATACAATAAAAATCGGCTAAAAGGTTTAAAAAAGTAAAGGAGACAACTTATGGCAGAAAAGAAAACAAAAGCTAAAAAGGCAAAGGCTTCTTCTAAGAAAGAATCCAAAAAGATTCTAAAGAATGAATCTGGCGAAATTATGGGCCAAGATGAAATTCAAAAAGAATTATTAAAACTTTCTAAGAAAACAGGCAAATTAAAACAAAGTGAAATATATGACGTTTTGGAACGTTACGAACTTGATGATTCTTTCATTGATTCATTAATGAATTTCTGTAAAGAAAAGAATATTGAAGTCGAAACTGAAGACGAAGATGATGAATTAGATGATGAAAATTTAGACGAACTTGATGAGTCAAAAATTGACTTCTCCAAACAAGAAAATTTTGACGAAGATGATGAATTCTTTGATGAAGAAGCTAAAGACGAAGAAGACATCGGTGAAATTGACTTTAATATCATTGGTGATGTTAAAGTAAATGACTCTGTTAAGATGTATCTTAAAGAAATTGGTAAATTCCCACTTTTAAAACCAGATGAAGAACCAATTTTAGCAAAGAAATATCATGAAGAAGGTGACCTATTCGCTAAAAAAGCATTAATTAATGCTAACTTAAGACTTGTTGTTAATATCGCTAAACATTATGTTGGTCGTGGCATGCTATTCCTTGATTTAATTCAAGAAGGTAACCTCGGTTTAATGAAAGCTGTTGATAAATTTGATTACACAAAAGGATTTAAGTTCTCAACATACGCCACTTGGTGGATTCGTCAAGCTATTACAAGAGCAATTGCTGATCAAGCAAGAACTATTAGAATTCCAGTCCACATGGTTGAAACAATTAACAAAATGACTAGAGTTCAACGTCAATTAATCCAAGATTATGGACGTGAACCAACAGCGGAAGAAATCTCTGCTGCTATGCAAAGTGATATCACTCCAAAAAGAATTAGAGAAATTCAACGTATCGCCATGGAACCAGTTTCTTTTGAAACCCCAATTGGTGAAGAAGATGATTCTAGATTAGGTGATTTTATCGAAGATAAAGATGCTTTATCACCTGTTGATTACACAACTAAAGAACTCTTAAAACAAAAACTTTATGAAGCTCTTGAAACCTTAACTGAAAGAGAAAGAGAAGTCCTTTGCTTAAGATATGGTCTTCACGACAATAGAGCAAGAACTCTTGAAGAAGTTGGTAAAGTCTTTGGTGTAACTCGTGAAAGAGTTAGACAAATTGAAAAGAAAGCCACTCAAAAATTAAAGAAAAAGCCAATTTTGGCTCAATTAATGGATCACAAATTATAATATGAGTTCTGTTAAACTTTCTAAACGTTTACAAGTCATCCATGACATGGTGCCTAAAAGCGTAGTTGCTGATGTTGGTGCTGATCATGGTAAACTCATCATCTCATTATATGAGGATGGGATTATTTCTCATGGTTATGCCATTGAAAATAAAAAAGGACCTTATGAGCGTTTAGTTAAAGCCTTAACAGAAGCAGGCGTAATTGATGAGATTGTGCCTTTATTATCGGATGGAATTAAAGACATCCCTCCTATTGTTGATACAGTAGTTATCGCTGGTATGGGTGGTAGTTTAATCGTGGATATTTTACAAAAATCTCCACTCAAATTACCTCAAATTAAAACCCTTATCGTTGATAGCCATAATAATGTTCCATTTTTAAGAAAAAAAGTCTGTGATATGGGCTTTGTAATTAGTGATGAAAAAATCATTGAAGAAGATGGCATTTATTATGAAATAATAAAATTTGTTAGAAGTGAGACTCAATATTATGAAGAAAGTGAGCTAGAATTTGGCCCTTTACTTTCTAAAGAAAAAAATGATGTTTTTAAGGCTAAATATCAACAAAGAATCAAGGATATTGATGAACTTTTAAAGAAAAATTTACCAGAAGAAAAAGTTAGCAAACTTCTTAATGAAAAAGAAAGAATAAATCGAGTTTTATGATAGAAACTAAAAAGCTATTACTTCGTTTATCTAAACGTTTCCCTAAATCAATCGCTAAGAAGTGGAATGATCATGTTGGATTAATGACTGGCAAGCTTCCTAATAAGATTAATAAAGTGCTCCTTTGTTTAGATTTAGACGAAGAGATTTATGATATTGTTAAAAAAGAAAAGCCAGATGTTATTATTACTCATCATCCTTTTATCTATGGGACAAAGAAACAAGTGTTCTCTTGGGATAAAAAGAAAGAAGCTTATTGTAAGAAAATTGATAAACTTGGCATTCCAGTGTTAAGTTACCACACAAACTTTGATGAAGGTAAAGGTGGTATGAATGATGCTTTAGCATCAAAACTTGGCTTAAATGACATTTATCAGGCTAAAAATCAACCTATGATGCGCGTTGGAACGCTTGATAAAGAAATGGATATAGAAGAATTCGCTAAATACGCTAAAGATAAACTTGATGTTACTTATGGATTATTAATCCCTAATGGCGCTACTAAGATAAAAAAAGTCGGAATCATTGGTGGAGGAGGCTCTGGATTTTGGAGAAATGCCAAAGAAGAAGAGTGCGACATCTATATTTCTGGCGATGCTCCTCATCATGTAAGAAGAGATATTGCTACAAGTGGTTATTCTTACCTAGACTTACCTCATGAAATTGAAAAGATATTCGTCCCTACAATGAAAAAGATCCTCTTAGAGATGGATCCTTCTCTTGTGGTTGTTGAAGTTGACCACGAAAAACTACCTAAGATAATTATTTAAATAATTAACTATCTCATTAATTAACTCTTTAGGAGTTGACGCTCCAGAAGAAATAGCGAGATAGTTTTTATTTGCTAAATCATCAACGCAAATATCGTTAACGCTAGAAATGAGCTTAATATATTTATCTTTATGATAAGTGTTAGCAATTTCTAATAAACGGTTAGTATTGCTGCTAGAAGTATCTCCTACGATTAAAATAGCATCAACATCATTATTTATATTAATAATGGCTTCTTGTCTTAATCTGGTGGTCGGACATATTTCTTTTTCTATACGAGCATTAGGAATTTTAGAAAGTATATCTTTATAGATATCTTCTAATTCCTTAATGTTTAAAGTTGTTTGGTTAATAACTAGTGGGGATGTATCTTTGATACCCGCTAATGAATCTACACCTTCATAAAGAAGGATGTTTTTTGATATGGATAGTGCTCCATTAGTTTCAGGATGATTCTTTTTACCAATGTAAATAACGTCATGACCATCATTAATTTCTTTTAAAATTTTTTCATGAGTGACATTTACTTTTGGACATGTTGCATCATAAAATTTAATATTTTTATCTAAAAGATAACTTTCTAACTTTTTATCATGACCATGCGCAGTAAATATTGCAATTGTATTAGAGTCTAATGAGTCAATATAAGAAGAATCTACTGTGCCTTTATATGTTTCAATTTGGTGATCTAAAAGAAACTGTTCAACATGTTTGTTATGCACTAGTTGACCTAAAATAATGATTTTAGAATTCGGGTTATCTTTTTTAGCAGAGAGCGCAATCTTAATTGCGTTTGTAACCCCGCTACAATAGCCACTAGGTTCAATAACTTCAATTTTCATAGATTTCTTAATTATGTTATCATATTTAAGAACGAGGTAGTTATATTATGGGTATATTTTTAGGAAGTCACGTATCATTAAATGCGTCAGATTTTTATCTAGGTAGTGTAAAAGAAGCTATTAGTTATGGGGCTAATGCATTTATGTTTTATACAGGTGCTCCTCAAAACTCATTTCGTAAACCTTTAAGCGAATTAAAGATTCCAGAAGCACGAGCATTATTAAAAGAAAATGGCTTTGATGAATCTAAAATCATTGTTCATGCTCCTTACATTATTAATCCAAGCAATATTGGTAAAAAGGAACTATTTGATTTATCAGTTAAGTTAATTTCTAACGAAGTTATTCGTACAGCAGGATTTGGGTGTCAAACATTAGTACTTCATCCAGGTGCACATGTAGGCCAAGGTAAAGAAGTTGGCATTAAAGCAACTGCTCAAGCTCTTGATCAAGTGTTTGAAATTGCTAATAATAATGTCAAAATTGCCCTTGAAACAATGTCTGGAAAAGGAACAGAAATAGGAACATCATTTGAAGAGATAAAAGCTATCATTGATACTTGCAAATATAAAGATAGATTAGGTGTTTGTTTAGACACATGTCACATCTCTGATGCTGGCTATGATATTGATGATTTTGACACTATTTTGGATAAATTTGACCAAATAATCGGTTTAGATAGACTTTTAGTCATCCATTTGAACGATAGCAAGAATGTCAAAGGTTCCCACAAAGATAGACATGAAAATATCGGATATGGTGAGATTGGATTTGATACATTAAATAAGATTGTTCATCATCCAAAATTAGAAAATATTCCTAAAATTTTAGAAACTCCATATATTGATGGTGTTGCTCCATATAAAAAAGAAATCTCTATGTTAAGAGATTCCCATTTTGAAGAAGGTTGGAGAGAGAAATTATAATTTATTAATCTCTTTTATTAATTCATTAAAGGCTTCCTTTTCAGGAACCTTTTTTATTATTTGTCCTTTAGCAAAGATTAAAAACTCACCCTTGCCTCCAGCAATTCCAATATCAGCATTTTTTGCCTCTCCTGGACCGTTAACTACACACCCCATAACAGCAACATGGACTGGTTTATTGATTTTCTCAAGATATTTCATTACTTTTCTTGAGATTTTCTCAACATCAACCATTGTTCTTCCGCATGTTGGACATGATACAACTGTAGGATAATTTGGATATAACCCAATATCGTGTAATAATCTTTTCGCTGCAATGACTTCATCTTCTGGTTTTCCAGTTATGGAAATTCTAATTGTGTCACCAATACCATCTAATAAAAGTGGTGCTAAACCTGCTGTTGATCTAATTAAAGATAATTCTTTGCAACCAGCTTCTGTAATACCTAAATGTAAAGGATAAGGGAAGATATTACTTGCCTCTTTATAAGCTTCAATAGTTTCTAATACTGAACTACCTTTTAAGGATATGACTATGTCATAAAAACCTAAATCTTCTAATATTTTGATATGTTTTTTAGCACTTTCAACAAGTTCATGAGCGTGATACTTCGTGCTATAATCATGAATTTGTTTATCTAAAGAACCGGAATTAACACCCACTCTAATTGGGACATGTTTTTCCTTAGCTTTATCTACAACAAGTTTGATTTTATCAATATCACCAATATTACCTGGGTTAATACGGATTTTATCTACACCCATATCCATAGCGATAAGGGCTAATTTATAGTCAAAATGAATATCTGCCACTAAAGGAATAGAAATTCTTTGTTTAATTTCCTTAATAGCGTAGGCGTCAGCTTCATCTAAAATAGAAACACGCATAATATCAGCACCTAGTTTGGCGCATCTATTAATTTGTTTAGCGACCTCAATGTATTTTTCTGTTTTAATGTTACACATTGATTGGATAAGTACTTTATTTTGGCCACCAAACTTTGTGTTATTAATATTTACAGATCTTGTTTCAAATCTTTTCATGCTTCTATTTTACTTTTTTCTATAAGAATAAGCACTTTTTTAATTAATAAATGTAATTTTGTTAATTTTTATT
>JAZRZD010000006.1:0-39174 GCA_045601085.1 Bacilli bacterium
TTATTATTAATTATATTTTGTTCTTTGCGGGCTTACTTTATTACCTATTATTAATCTTGATTAGATCAATGCTTAATTTTAGTGAAACGTTTATGTCTAATATTGGTTATATATTCATAGAATTTATGCCTGGAAATATTATTTGGGGCGCATTAGCGTTTAATTTATTAATAACTTTCTTATTCACTTCTCCTAAATCTATTATTAAAGATAAAAAGAAAGCAATATTATATCGTTTATTAGTTATTCTCCCTCTTTCTTATTTAATAATTTCTTTGTTATACACAATAGGTGCTAAATGTTGGGGTTGGGTATGGCCATTTGAAGTGTCATCAATATTCATGTCTAAATCATATTTCTTAATTGCATTCGCTATATTCTATGCATTTGGCATATTTATCTATAGGAAATTATTAGTTCATAAATATGGAGCAGAAAATGCTTTAATTTACGAAAACGGTAATCGTTCAGCATTTGGGAGAAATGTAATTACCGCTCTTATTATTACGTTGTTAGTAGTGTTAGACTTTACTCTTAGTAAATGCTTACCTGATTCTAGAATGCATTTTGGTAGCAATATCGTTCTCATTTATTTAGTGCCTATTATCTTGTTATATCGTTCTCATTTAGGTAAAAGAAGCAAAGTATGGGATTTAGGTTTTGCTATGCTTTATGGCTTTGCTTTAGTAATTGGTATCGTACTTATTGCATTCCAAATCTTAGGATACGTTGCAATCATTTAAATATTTATTTTTGATATTTCTAAAATATAGAGTATTATATTTATTGCCTGTTTCTTGGAGAAGGTTTACTGGACACTTAGTTCAGCGGGAGAACGCTTCCTTCACACGGAAGAGGTCACAAGTTCGATCCTTGTAGTGTCCACCATAAGTATATGTGCCGTCTTAGCTCAATTGGCAGAGCAACTGATTTGTAATCAGTAGGTTGTTGGTTCGATTCCGATAGACGGCACCATTTTTTATTAAAGTGCAGCTATGGCGGAATTGGCAGACGCGCTAGACTTAGGATCTAGTGGGGAAACCCGTACAGGTTCAACTCCTGCTAGCTGCACCAACAACAAAATTTTAATTAATATAATATTCACCCATATAAACCTTTATTAGGAGGGATAATAATGAAATACTTAATGCTATTTGCAGATGAATTCGAAGATGTAGAAGCTTTTGCTACATATGATGTTTTAAAGCGCGGCAAAATAATAGTGGATGCTTTAAGCGTAATGCCAACAAATAATGTTAATAGTAAGTGTGGATATCATTTAACAATGGATAAAAACATTAATGATGTTAATTATAAAGATTACGACGGCATTATTATTCCAGGTGGACCTGCTTCATTTAAGATTCTTAATCATTTAGAAATTGTGGATGAAATGATTCATTATTTCGCTAAAGAAAATAAACTTGTTGCTGCAATATGTGCTGCTCCTCATTTAGTAGGTAGACTAGGTTATTTAAAGAATAGAAATTATACAGTTCATCCAGGATTTGAAGATCAAATTATTGGTGGAACTTATCTTAAAGATAATGGCGTTGTTATTTCAGATAACTTTATAACCGCTAAATCAATGTATTATTCCATAGATTTTGGTTTAGCAATTTTTAATTACACACATTCTAAAGAAGAAACTGAAATTCTATTAAATTCATTAAAAGGTAATAAATAATGAGCTTTTATAACGCTATAAATGCAAAGAATATTTTTAATACTTTTCCTAGTGATAAAAAGTTTTCTTTATATGATGCATATCTATCTTTATCTAAGTGTTGGAGTAAAGAAAGTTGCACACCAAGATTAAAAGATAAATGGAATTGTTTAAATATTACTTGTGGGCAATGCTCCATAACTGCATTTTTAATCCAAGATTATTTTGGTGGAGAAGTATACGGAGTTACCACAAAAAGTGGAGATTTGCATTGTTTTAACGTAATAAAGGATGAAATTTTTGATTTAACTAATGAACAATTTCATGGTGAGGAATTAGTGTATAACTTAAATCTTATTCAGGATAGAGACACTCATTTTTCTAATCAAAACAAGTTTGAAAGATACATTATTTTAAGACAAATATTTGCTAAAACAATTAGCTTATAAATGACTTTTATAAATAATTATGAAATAATAATTTAGTACATTCATTGTTTTTCTATTGGAGGATTTACATGAATAAAGAACCTAAATTATTAAATATGAATGACTGGAAAGTTTTCGGTGGAGGATACACCGCTGAAAGTTATTTTAATAATGATAAAACAGTCATGATGAAGCTTTATGCTTCTTTTGTTTTACCTAGCGAACCTCTTAGAGAAATCGAATTTACTGAGCATATTCTTAAACTTGGAATTAACTGTCCTAAAGCATTAGATTTTGTAACTGATGGTAATGGTAGATATGGTTCAACATTTGAAGTTGTACCAAATAAGAAATCATTTGCTCGTATTATGGCGGATGATCCTTCTCTTGCTTACCATATGGGAGAAGAATTCGCTAAAGAAGCTAGTAAACTCCATTCTATTGAGTGTGATACAACTTATTTCACTTCATTTAAACAAAAAGCCTATGGATTTGTAGATAATTTAAAAGAAATCCCTGACAATCAAAGGGCTAAAATTAAAGCTTTTATTGATTCAGTTAGTGATGATACAACTTGTTTACATGGTGATTTCCATATGGGGAATATTCTTCTTTCTAATGGAAATTATATTTGGATTGATTTAGGTGGATTTGGATACGGAAATAAATTGTTTGATGTTGGAACATTATTCTTCTCAACACATTGCTCTGGAGAAGAAATGATTAAGCATCTTTACCACTGCGATAAAGCAACCTCATTACGTTTCTGGGATGGTTTTAGAGATAATTATTTCCCAAACATGAAAGAGGAAGATGTTTGTAAATTAATGATGCCTTACGCTGCTATGACAGCATTAATGTTTGCAAATATGTCACATAAATATTCGGAACACTTGCAAAGTGTAGTTAATGAAGCATTCAAAGGAGAATAGTATGTCAGAACATAAAATGGATACAAGTTTATTTGATAAAGCTGCTGAATTTGCCCTTAAAGCTCATAGCGGTGTTGAAAGAAGAGGTAAAAACACCCCATATGCTCTTCATGTTTTTGAAGCAGCAAACATTATTGCTAGTATGACTGATGACCAAGAACTTATTGCTGCTGGATTGCTTCATGATGTTGTTGAAGACACTGATGCGACAGTAGAAGAAATAGAAAAAGAATTTGGCGCTAGAGTAGCTAAATTAGTTAATGGTGATACTCAACCAAAATTTTCTGGTCCAAGAAGTGAAACATGGCAATTAAGTAAACAATTTGCAATTGATCATTTAAAAAGCGCAACTCTTGAAGAAAAGATGGTTGCTATGGGAGATAAACTCTCAAATATGCGTGCAATTGCAAGAGATTTTGAAGAGATTGGAGATAAATTGTGGTCTAAATTTAACGCTCCAAAACCACAATTAATTGAATGGTATTACCGCTCATTAGTAGAGGTGTTATCAGATTTAAAGATATATCAACCATATAGGGAATTTGCCTATCGTGTTGATCACGTCTTTTCAAGAGCGTTTAAGAATTTATAGGATTTATGACAGATAACGAATTAGAACAAGAAGTTGTTAATCAAGAAGAACAAACAGAAGAATCTTCCAACAAATCTGGCGATAAGAAAAAAGTTTGGAAATATGTTTTAAATATTGTTCTTGTTTTAATTGTTACTGCTGTCGCTTTAGTTATTACTTTAAGTAAAAACGTTACACAAATTTTTGCTTATATTGGTGACTGTGATTGGTTATGGATATTAGCGATTATTGGTTTACTAGTCGCCATGGCATGTATTAGAAGTTTAGTTTTGTTCTGTTTTGCTAGATTATATACAAGAGATTATAAATATCATCAAGCATTAGCGTGTGATCAAATCGGTGTTTTCTATTGTGGAGTTACTCCTGGTGCTTCTGGTGGCCAAATCATGCAATCTTATACGTATAAGAAACAAGGTGTACAAATTTCTAACGCTGTTAGTATCTTAGCCATGTATTCTATCGTTTATCAGATTGTTTTAATTGCATTTGGTGTTATTTCTTTTATCGCTAAATATGACCAAATTACTGAGATTGGTGCTATTCCATTTGATATTGGTGGTTGGCAGTTCTCTATTCCTATTTGGCCATTAACTATTATCGGATTCTCATTAAATGTAATGGTTATCTTACTTGTATTACTCATGGGTTATTGGCATAAGTTCCATAACTTTGTTTTAGGACCATGTATTAATTTGTTATCTAAGATGAAAATTATTAAAAAACCTGACAAAACTCGTGAAAATTTAAGAATTCAAGTAGAAAACTTTAAGATTGAATTTAGACGTTTAATCACTAATATTCCATTAACGCTTTTAGTATTATTCTTCTTTGTCGTTATTTGGATTATTTATTCTTCTGTTCCATATTTCGTAGGTGGTGCACTTCATAACGAATCATTTAAAGCAACATTCTGGGATGCAGTATTCTTAAGTAACTATCACCAAATGGTTACAGGTATTATTCCTATTCCAGGCGCTGCTGGTGTTAGTGAATATTTCTTTGCTAAATTGTTCTTAAATTCTGGAAATCCAGCAATGGGATTCTACTATAAAGTTGTTTATAACGTTGGTGGAACAATTAACATAGCTGCTACTAAAGAAGCTAGTGAAGCCTTATGTAGAGCAAGTCTTCTTTTGTGGCGTACCTTTACATTCACTTTACCTTTACTTGTTTCTGGATTTATTACTGCATTTTATCGAGCATCTCCAAAAGGACAAGATTCTCGTACTGCAAGAAGCTTCAACAAAGACACACTTTTACATTTACAAAACGAAACCCTTGCCCTTCGTCAGGATGACTTAGAGCAACTTCAACATACTATTGCTATTAACATTGAGTCATTTAAACAAAAACTCACACCTAGTAAAAAGCCAAATCATAAGAAGTCTAATAAATCAAAATCTGATGAAGATCCAAATTATGATGACCTTTCTTTAGAAAATAAGAAGAAAAAAAGGGGTAATAAGTAGTGAATATTGCTCTTTTTACCGATGTTTATCCTCCATATATTAATGGTGTTGCCACATCATGTTATAACCTTGTAAGAACTTTAAGAGATCATGGCCACAAGGTTATTGTTGTAACGCCTAGATATGAAAATGGAAAGTTAGAATATAAAGACGGCGTTATTAGAATGCCTGGTATTGCTAACCCTAAATGGTATGGTTATAGATTTACAAAAATATATGACCGTAAAATTATTAAAATACTTCAAGAAGAGCAGATTGAATTAATTCACAATCAAACAGATTCCACTGTTGGATTCTTTGCAAGAAAAGCCGCTAAAAAACTTAAAATCCCTTTAGTCTACACTTATCACACTGCGTATGAAGACTATTCTCAATATGCTTCTAATGGTTATTTAGATCGTATTTTTAAAGGCATATTAAGAATATATTCTAAATTCGTCGCTAATAACGCTACAGAATACATTACCCCATCTTTAAAAACTAAAGAATATATGAGGGGTTTAAAAAATGATATCTATATGAATGTTATTCCTACTGGTATTGATTTTTCCATTTTCTCTAACGCTCAAAGAGATTATAAAAAAGAACGTCAGTTTAAATTAGAAAATGGTATTGGAGAGAATACAACAGTATTTCTTATCCTTGGAAGAATGGGTTATGAAAAAAGTGTAGATGTCGTTATTAAATGTATGGCGAAGTATTTACAGATTCATCCAGAGGCAGATATTAAAATCATTGCGGTTGGTGATGGCCCACAAAAAGAAGACTATGAACTTCTTTCCCATGAACTTCGTATTTCTCAATACATTAAGTTCGTAGGAGCAAAACCCGCATCAGAAGTGCCATTTTTCTATCATTTAGCGGATATTTATACTTCTGCATCTATTTCAGAAACACAAGGTTTAACATTCATGGAAGCAATGGCTAGTGAAGCTATCGTTTTAGCAAGATATGATAATAACTTAACAGACACTATCGTAGAAGGTAATACAGGCTTCTTCTATAACGATGAAGATTCATTTGTATTAAAAGTGGATCGTATCCTTTCTTTAAGTAAAGAAGAAAAACAAAAAGTTAAGGATAACGCAAAAGAGATGTTAGAAAGATATTCTATTGAAAGATTCTATAACTCAATTATGGAGGTATATAAGCGTGCCCAAAGAAAATTCTGGTAGCTTTATCATTACCGATATAAAGAAATACAAAAATTCTGTTAAGTTATTATTCAAAGATAATCAAAGTTTATTAATAAGTGGCGATGATTATGTTTCTAGTTATTACTATGTGGGAAAAGAATTATCTTTAGATGATATTGCATATTTAAATAAATCTAAAGAAAGACAAAAGCTTTATAAATATGCTTACACAATTGCGTTAAATAATAGATATACAGAAGCCAAACTCAGAGATAAGTTACATTTAAAGAGCAAGGATAAAGAAGTAATTGATAAGATTATTGATAAACTTAAAAACATTCATCTTATTGATGATATAGAATTTGTTAAAGATTTCGTGTCTTTAGAAAATGATAAACATTATGGTTATAAAAAGATTATCTCTGATTTATTAGAAAAAGGCATCTCTAAGGAGTATTTATCCTCTATTGAGGTAAATACAACTCTTGAGCGGGAAAAGGCCTTATATTGGCTAGAAAAAGGGGAAAACAAATACACTAAATATAATACAAATAAGAAGAAAGCGTTATTTTATAACTTCTTACTTCAAAAAGGTTTCTCTAATGAGATAGCAAAAGAGGTAACTAATAAGTTAAAACCTGCTTCTTTAGAGGATAATGAATCATTATGTAAGAAGGAATATGAGAAAGTTAAAACTAGATTAATAAAGAAATATAAAGGCAAAGTTTTAAAAGAAAAGATTATCGCTTCTTTATTATCTAAAGGATATTCAATTAAGGATATTATGAAAGTTATGGAGGATTAATTATGGCAAAAGTAAATGAATTTAAAGAAAGAGAAAGAGTAACTGCAAAACTTTTAGTGACTTCAGTCAGTAAAGGAGTAAACGCAAATCAAGCAAGTTATTTATCTATTGAACTTAGAGATGGCACTGGAAGTATTTCTGCAAAGAAATGGGATTCAACAGAAGAAGACTATGAACTATTCCAAGCTGGAAAAGTTCTTTTAGTGACTGGCGATGTTTTACTTTATAAAGAAAATCTTCAACTTAAAGTTATTGAAGCAGTAACACTAAGTGATGATGATGTTAATTATGCTGAATTTATGAAGCAACCTCCATTATCTAAAGAAGAATTAACTAATAAATTCAATAACTATGTTAAAAGTGTTAAAGATGATAATTGCGTTAAGTTATTAAATTACTTTATTAATAAGTTTGGCGCGCCTATTTATGATGCTCCTGCTGCAAGAAGTATTCATCACGAATATAGTTCTGGATTATTAATGCATTCTACCTCTATGGCAGATATTGCAGACTCATTAGTGAACATTTATCCAAATATTAATAGAGATTTATTAATTACTGGTGTTTTATTACATGACTTTGGTAAATTAATTGAACTTGAAGGACCAGTTATTTATAAATACACAATGGAAGGTGAATTATTAGGCCATATTTCTATTATGGTTAGCCTAATTAAAGAAGCAGGAGATCAATTAAAACTTGATGATGAATTTGTTACAGTAATCTCCCATATGATTTTATCTCACCATGGGCAAAAAGATTTTGGTTCACCAGTGGAACCTATGACATTAGAAGCAAATATCTTATATATGCTTGATAATATTGATAGCAAAATCACAATTATTAATAAAGCTTTAGAAGACACTAAAAAAGGCGAATTCTCACAAAAAGTATTCGCCCTTGATGATCGTAAGATTTATAAACCAAAACTATAAAGATTTCTTTAAAGTTTCAGCAAGAACAGGGAGGTTTAAATCCTCCTTGTTTTCTTTAAATGTTAATTCAAATCCATCAACGGATTGATATCTAGGAATAACATGGACATGATAGTGCATGACAGTTTGACCTGCTTCTTCATAACAGTTCATTAAAATATTAACTCCTTTAGCATTTAATAACTTCATTTGAACTTGACCAATTCTTTGGGCAACATCCATTACTTTATGCATTTCTTGTTTTGGGATAGTTAAGAAGTTATCGTAGTGCTTTTTGCTTACTACAAGAGTGTGTCCTTTAGTGACCTGAGAAATATCTAAAAACGCTAATACGTCATCATCTTCATAAACCTTATGGCAAGGAATTTCTCCCGCAATGATTTTACAAAATATATCTTTTTCCATGTGTATATCTCCTTAATTATTAATATAACAAAAAAGGAGGCTTATGCCCCCTTTAATTTGATAGAGAATTTATTAATCAAATAAATCTGGATAATTCTCTTTGAAGTAATCGTAGACGGTTTGATCGTGATAGCTAACGCCAGCTTGTTCAAGCCAGTACTTAGTAGCAGTTGTGCTATAAGATTCACCCTTACCAACTACTTTTAAGACGTTATTAACAATCTCTTCCATCTTTTCAGCACTTCTAACTTTTGAATAGTTCTTAGTGCTATTCTTACTTAATTTAGAAGTTGTTACAGCTTCAACGATTTGAACAATGTAATATGTTGCACTTCCAGAATCATAGAATAAGATATCTTTCCATCCATCAACATTATCTTCACTTAAGACCTTATCGTTCTTTAAGAAGTAACTTGAATTGATTCTTGCAACATAGGAGTTGTAGTCGTTGCCTTTATCATATGTCCAACCAGAATCATATTGATAACGATCATATTCTTCTGGGTTTGCCATATCAAGAGCGTTACTAACACCAACAGAGAATAATCTAGTTCTAATAGCGTCTGGTAATTCGGTTAAGCCACCGTTTTTAATATACCAACCACTCTTAACAAAGTTATTTTGTTTGGTTTCACGTTTCTTAATCTCTTTACCGATTTCAACAGTGTAAGCACCGTTACCAGTAAAGTCAGATTCAATTGATTCATCATTTAGATTTGGATCAACTTTGATTTTTTGGAAGTTATCCATTAAATCACCATATGAAGTACCTGCATAATATGTTTCAGGACTTGTTCCATCAATTGTTTTCTTTGTGAAACCTCCATCTTTAAGGAGAGATTCAATAATAGCAGTGTCATCTGCATCTAAGTCAGCACCAACGTAGACTCTATTGATTTGTTTCATAAAGTCTAAGCCTTTTTCACCAAAGTTGTTATCATCAGTGTCAACAGGTAATTCAGTTCCGGTAGGAGCTTCATTTAACTTATTTACAGCGTATTCGATTAATGATTTTGAAGCTTTTGGATAGTTAGTATTATCCTTAATAGAAATGATATTAACTTTACGTGCGTATGAACCACCAAGTGTGTTATAGGACTTATCAAGTAAGTATTGTTCTACTAATAATGTTCTATAAATTTCTGGGATAACGACATCTTCAACGTAGGTATTTTCTGCGTTAGATTCATCATCTGTTAAACCAGAATTAGATTGATAGTAGTCTCTGTTTAAGTAATAATCGAAGACTTCTTTTGGTTCAACATCAGGAGTAATTTCGATGTTGTGACCTTCAGGAACGTTGCTAGGATCTTCAACCTTATTCATAGATTTTTTTAAGTTTCTAACAAATTCATGTTCTGAATATAAATGTCTATCAGCGAATCCATCTGATTTGAAAGCATCATATAATTTTTCAGCGATACGTTCTTCGATGGTGTTCCATTTTTCAATAACACGGCTATATTCTTGAAGTTTTGCATCTTCATAGCCTTCTTCGCCTTGTTTATATCTTTCATTGGTGTTTGGATTAATTGACCAATAGGCTTTATGTTTTGCGATGAATTCATCGACTTTTTGATTTCCAGCATTAGCTTCTAAGTCTTTTCTTGCTTCTTTTAATGTAATTTCATTATCATCAGCAGAACTTCTCTTATCGTTAATTGCTTTGTTATATTTACCAACAACACTTGTAGCGTATTCGAATAAGATTTCATTTAAGATTTCTTTACCGAAACTACCGCTATCATGGAATTGATCGTAAATGATAGACATAATGTCGTTATAAATTGAATCACTATAGCCTTCAACTTCAACGATAGGTGCATTATAGTCAGATGGAGTTGCTTTAATGGTGTCACCACAAGCTGTTAATCCGAATGCAGCAAGTAAACTTAATACTGCAAGCTTACCAAATTTCTTATTTTGCATAGCAGTATCCTCCTTCTTTCCATTCATCACCAGTTTTTTCAGCATCTTGATAACCGATAGCACATCCTTCTGGGATTAATCTATAGTTGTTATCAACTGCTTTACCGCCACCAGCAGGAACCATTTCGATTCTGTTAGCGTTTTGTAATTCGATTAATTCAATGTAGCTTCTCCATTCATTGGTTAAGCTGTTATCTCTAGAGACAAAGTTGTCTTCCATCTTGGATTGAATTAATTCAGCAATCTTTTCACCTAGGTTGAGGTCTTCTTCACCATTGAAGATGAAGTGGACTGTTGAATCACCAATAAAGTCTGTATAGATACGGTAATCATATGTTTTATCAAATGATGTAATAGCATCTTTAACTTTATTAGCACGAGTTGTGTAGACTGTAACATCGTTTGTGGAGTAGTAATCAATGAATGTGTTTTCTTTGTTTACTAATTCACCGTCTACTAAATATTTAGGATAGTTAGCATCACCTGGAATATATGGTGTGTAATATTCTTCTAAGGATGTTAAGTTGGTTTCTTCACCACCTTCACGGAAGTCATAAATAGATTTTTGAACAATCATGAAGTGAATACCATATTGACCACGAGCACCGATAATTAAACGGCCCTTGTTATCAACAAGTACTTTATGGCTACCAATTTTGCTATCTAAACCAAATGTGGAAGCATCAACGAATCTTGAGTTATCGAAGAAGGAAGCATCTAATCCTGCATCTCCTGCTTCTTTTAAGTTTTCATCTGTAACCACGAATGGTTGATGTAAGTTACAGTATAAGTTCCAATAAATATTTCTTGGATAGTAGTGTTCATTGCCATCGTTAACTTTTTGACCAGCGTCATCTTTAGTAACATCTGCAAATTTGTTGATTTGATAGAATGCTCTAAGAGGAACTGTTGCAAGTCCAATGTCATTGAATTCTTCTTTAATGGTTTTAGTTCTACCTTCAATTGTGTTGTTAACTAATAAGCCGTCTTCAATTGTGGTATTTTCTGGGTGATTTGCAAAGATTGTTTCATATGCATAAACACCTAATTTAAATTCTGCAACATATGGGGAAGTTGGGGTCATAATACCCATATCGCCAAATTCAGCAGCAGAACCAGAGTCACCACTGTAACGTAAGGCAACATCACCAAATGTGTAGTCTTCATCGGCTAAACCGCCAACAATGTTCCATAATGTCTTAGCTTCTTCTTCTGAAATGACGTTGTTATAGAAACGAGTTGCATCATCACCAATAGAAGCAAGAATATGTCTAATGTGGATTGGGTAAGCTGCAGCGACGTTACTTGGAACTTCAGCCCCTGTGTCATCAACACCAATGAATTCTTGGATAAGGGTCTTATCACTTGATCTTTGGTAGGATTGTTTTAAATACCAATCTTCAACTTGTTCTTTTTCTAAATCGAATAAGAAATGTTGATAGAGGGCATTTTCATCATCACAGTCGTGTGATTTGAGGATGCTTTGCCATTCTTCATCATATGAAGTGTGATTTGATTCGGCAGCATCTTTTGCGTCTTCTTTTTTACCTTTAACTTTGTTTGTTGCGTCTTCTTTAAGATCGGAAAGAGTTTTCTCGGTCTTACCATCCATCTTACCGGATTGGAATTCATATCTAATGATTGATTCAAGAGCAGCGTTATAAATCTTTTCAACGCCATCAGGTGAATTACGATATGAATTGTAATATGGATCAATCATGATACTGATATCACCAGATCCATAATCCTTAAATGTTACGATATGGTCATTGTCTTTACTGACGTTATCGCAAGCACATAAGGCGAGCGCAGCAATGAAGCCAGTAACTAAGCCAGCTGATAATTTACTTTTTTTCATCATTACTCTCCTTTTTGTGTTAAGTTGTAAAACGCTAACATTTTATATGTTATGAGAAATTTTATCAATATAAATAATTTATATCTTCTAAAAGAAGCACCATATTAGAGAGATTTATATTAAATTTTGTTTTAACATTTATAAAAAAACAAATCATAGATTTGGAAAAGATAGTATAATATAAATTGCTTTGTTAAGTTAAAGTATTTTAGAATAATGAAATTTGGAGACAGTTATGGCAAAAATAGTAATTAATAACTTACATGTTGAAGTAGAAGGTAAAGAGATTCTTAAAGGTGTTTCTCTTACTATAAACGACGGTGAAACAGTCGCTTTATTAGGTCCAAACGGACATGGGAAATCAACATTATTAAACGCCATAATGGGTCATCCAAAATATCAAATTACAGAAGGGAACATCATCTATAATGGTGAAGATATTACAAACTTATCCACCACTGATAGAGCAAGAAAAGGTTTATTTTTAGGAATGCAAAATCCTAGTGAGGTTCCAGGAGTTGTTAATTCTGACTTCTTAAGAGCTGCAGTTAATGCTAAAAATGAAAAACCAATTTCTACTTATGCTTTTTATAAAGAATTAGATAGTGCAACAAAAGAAGTTAAGATGCCATTTGATTTAGCAACTAGAAGTCTTAATGAAGGATTCTCTGGTGGTGAAAAGAAAAGAAATGAAATTTTACAAATGCTTTTATTAAAACCCGACTTTGTTATGCTTGATGAAATTGATTCGGGTCTTGATGTTGACGCTATCCAAATTGTTTCTGACTGTATAAATAATAAAAAGGACAATAAAAGAAGCTTTTTAATCATCTCTCACTACGCTAGATTATTTGATTTAGTTAAACCAACTAGAGCAATTGTTATTGTTAATGGCAAGGTTGCTATTGATGGTGATGAAAAAGTAATTAAGAAGATTGACCAAACAGGTTATGAATTTATCAAAACTGAATTAGGTATTGAGATTCAAAAAGATGAACCAAAAATGAGTCAAACTTCTATTGGCACATGCGCTGTTAAGGAAGCAATAAAATAATGAGTTTTAGCAATTTAGAAATAGGCACAAATAGTGTGATTCGTGATAGCGGATCTTATTTTCTTAATTGTAAAAAACTTTATAATTCAATCATCATTAAAAGTGGTGCAAATGTTGACCTGGTTGTTAATAATTCTGAGTCTGTTTATTCGATTGATTTTGTTTTAGAAGATAACGCAATTGTTAGAGTTGGAATTATAAATTCTTCTGATTCAAAAAATCATGTTTTTACTGCAAAAATTGCGCAAAACTCGAATATTTCTTTTAATATTGCAGATTTTAATTCAGGTAAAAGTTCGTTTAAAATTGATGGTTATTTACTTGGTGAAAACGCTCAATGTTATTGCCATGTTGCTACATCAAGTGACAACAAAGATATTAAGGATTTTATTGTTAATATTTATCACGAGAATAAAGCTACTACTTCAAAGGCAGAATGTTATGGAGTTAGTAAAGGCACAAGCAATCTAACTTTCAGTGGTGTTTCTCATATTAAAAATGGATGTATTAAATCGAGCACAAATCAAATTGCAAAAGCTATGGTATTTGACCCAGCTTCAATTGCAATTGCCAAACCAATTTTAAAGATTGATGAGAATGATGTTATTGCTTCTCACTCTGCTGCTGTTGGCAAGATCAATGATGAGCATTTATTCTATTTAATGTCTAGAGGACTTTCTGAAGAACAAGCTAGACAAATTATTACTTTAGGATATTTAAAACCTATTATTAATAAGTTTGATGAAAGTTTTCATGACGAAATATATAAATTAATTGAAAGGAGTTTGTAGTATGTACGATATTAAAAAAATACGTTCAGAGTTTCCAATGCTAGATGGAAAATCTATGCAAGGTCATCCACTCGTGTATCTTGATAACGCTGCAACAACTTTCAAACCAAATTGTGTTATTGAAGCAATTGAAAACTATTATAAAAACGAAAACGCTAACTCTCATCGCGGCGATTATGATTTAACCTATAATATTGATAAGAAAATAGCAAAAGTTAGAGAAGACATTGCTAATTTTATTAATTGTGAACCTAATGAAGTTGTATTTACTTCTGGCGATACAATGTCGCTTAATTTAGTGGCTTGGGGCTATGGTGCTAAATATCTTAAAAAAGGCGATGAAATTGTTTTAAGCGAAGCAGAACATTCTTCTAACTTGTTACCATGGTTTAAAATTGCCGAATTAACAGGCGCAGTTATTAAATATATTCCTTTAGATAATAAAGGTATTGTTACAGTTGAAAACGCTGCAAAAGTCATAAATTCTCATACAAAAATCGTTTCATTAGCACATATTACAAATGTTTTAGCATATGAAATTGATGTTAAATCTATTGTTAAATTAGCTCACGATGTTGGTGCTATTTTTGTATGTGATGGAGCACAATCTGTTCCTCATTTAAAAACTGATTTTAAAGACCTGGATATTGATATATTAACATTCTCTGCCCATAAGATGTGTGGACCAACCGGCATAGGTGCTTTAATTGGTAAATATGACTTATTATGCAAAATGGATCCATTCCTTTCTGGTGGTGGTATGAACGAAACTTACACTAAAGAATGTCAAGTAACTTTAATTAACCCACCTTCTAAGTTTGAAGCAGGCACATTAAATATTGCTGGCATCTTAGGCTTTGGTGCTGCAGTTAACTATTTAAAATCAATTGGAATGGAAGGAATTCATAATCATGATGTTGAATTATTTGATTATGCAATTGAAAAATTAAAGAAACTTGATGATGTTATTTTATATAACGCTGATGCTAGAAATGGCATTATTACATTTAATAAAAAGGATGTATTTTGCCAAGATGAAGCCACTTTGCTTAATTCCAAGGGTGTTGCAATTAGAAGCGGCTTACACTGTTCCAAAATTTTAGTGGATTTTCTTAAAACACCAGGAACATGTCGTATGTCTACATATTTATATACTTCAAAGGAAGATATTGATGCATTTGTTGAAGCAGTTGCTTCTAAAGGAGATTTTTTAGATGCCTTCTTTAACTAATGAAATGATGCGTCAAATTATAATGGAGCATTATTCTACTCCATATTTTAAGCACCAACCAAAAGATTATTCTTATCAAAAGATTCATATGCATAGTGACAACTGTATTGATGATATTGATGTTTTTGTAAAACTTAATGGAGATATCGTTGATGATGTTTGTTTTGATGGTGTTGGATGTGCTATTGCAACTAGCTCTACAGATATTATGTGTGGATTAATTATTGGAAAAACTAAAACGGAAGCTAACTATATCATCGAGCAATATTTCAAAATGCTTCAAGAAGAAGAATTTGATGAAAGTGTATTAGATGAAGCTATGGTTTTTATTAATACATCTAAACAAGCTGCTAGAATTAGATGTGCAACCATTGGATGGAATGCAGTGAAAGAGCTTATTAAATAATATGGAAAAGAAAGATTTTTCTCACGAATATAAATACGGTTTTAAGGATAAAGATACTTCTGTCCTAAATACTGGTAAAGGTTTAAACGAAGATGTTATTAGAGAAATATCACGTTTAAAAAATGAACCAGATTGGATGCTTGAATATCGTCTTAAAGCGTTAAAAATGTTTTTAAAAATGCCCGATCCTGATTTTGGTCCAGACTTATCTAAACTTACTTATGATGATTATACATATTTCACTAGACCAAGTGATAAGGAAACAAATAAATGGTCAGAAGTTCCTGAAACAATTAAAAATACTTTTACAAAATTAGGTATTCCTGAAGCAGAACAAAAGTTCCTTTCTGGTGTTTCTACACAATATGAATCTGAAGTTGTTTATCATAACATGCTTAAAGAAGTAGAAGACAAAGGAGTTATTTTCCTTTCTACTGATATGGCATTAAAAATGTTCCCTGATTTATTTAAAAAATATTTTGGTACATTAGTTAGTTTTGCTGATAATAAATTCTCTGCATTAAATAGTGCAGTTTGGTCTGGTGGATCATTTATTTATGTTCCAAAAGGTGTTCATTTAGAAAAGCCATTACAAAGTTATTTTAGAATTAACAATGAAAAATCAGGTCAATTTGAAAGAACATTAATTATTGTTGATGAAGGCGCAGATGTTCATTATGTTGAAGGTTGTACTGCTCCTACTTATAGTAAAGAATCTCTCCACGCTGCTGTGGTAGAAATATTTGTTCATAAGAATGCAAAATGTAGATATTCCACAGTGCAAAACTGGTCTACAAATATTGTTAATTTAGTCACAAAACGCGCGATTTGCTATGAAAACGCATTAATGGAATGGGTTGATGGAAACATTGGTTCACAAGTAAATATGAAGTATCCAGCATGCGTTCTTGCAGGTGAAGGCGCTAAAGGAAGTTGTATCTCAATTGCAGTTGCTAACAAAGGACAAATGCAAGACGCTGGTGCTAGAATGATTCATCTTGCCCCTAATACTACTTCTACAATTATTTCTAAATCCATTGTTAGTAATGGTGGCGTTGCTAATTATCGTGGCACTGTCCGTTTAACTAAAGAAGCTATTAATTCAAGAAGTCACGTCGAATGTGACACTTTAATTCTTGATAACATTTCAAAAAGTGACACAATTCCTAAAAATGAAATTCATAATAACAGTTCATATATTGAACATGAAGCCACTGTTAGTAAAGTTAATGAAGATCAACTTTTCTATTTAATGAGTAGGGGATTAACAGAAAAAGAAGCAACTCAAATGATTGTTATGGGCTTTATTGAACCATTCTCTAAAGAACTTCCTATGGAATACGCAGTTGAACTTAATCAATTAATTAAGATGGACATGAATGGAAGTATTGGATAATGGATTATGACATTATTGTTGTTGGTGGTGGACATGCAGGCTTAGAAGCCGCTTTTGCTAGTGCTCATTTAGGCAACAATACATTATTAGTTACATTAAATAAAAAGATGATGGGCAATATGCCTTGCAATCCATCTATTGGCGGAAGTGCAAAAGGTATTGTTGTAAGAGAAATAGATGCTTTAGGTGGCATGATGGGAATTGCTGCTGATCATCATTATTTACAAATGAAAATGTTAAATACTGGTAAAGGTCCTGGAGTTCAATGTTTAAGAAGCCAACAAGATAAATTAGAATATCCAAAATATATTCAATCTTTAGCGGGATCATGTCCTAACTTAACTATTAAAGAAGGAATGGTTTCTAGCCTTATTGTTGAAGAAAACACCGTCAAAGGTGTCATATTTTCTAATGGAGAGAAATATTCTAGTAATGCAGTAATATTAACAACTGGCACTTACATGGAAAGCCATATCTTTATTGGAAGTGAAGATATTATTGAAGGTCCAGATGGAGAGAAACCATCACTAGGTTTATCACCATTCTTAAAGAGTTTAGGTATAGAAATATATCGTTTAAAAACCGGCACTCCTCCAAGAATTAAAAAAGATTCTATTGATTTTAGTAAGGCTAAATTAGAACCAGGCACTAAAGGAGTTTACGCTTTTAGTTATTTAACTGATACTTTTATTCCATTTGAAGAACAAATACCTTGTTATTTAATTTATACAACTCCAGAAACTCACAAAATTATTAAAGATCATTTAGGTGAATCCGCAATGTATGGTGGAGCTATTACCGGTGTTGGACCTAGATATTGTCCTTCCATTGAATCAAAAATAGTGCGTTTTGCAGATAAAGAAAGACACCAACTCTTCTTAGAACCAGAATCAATTCATACCGATTCTATATATTTACAAGGGTTTTCAACAAGTATGCCAAGACATGTTCAAGAAGAAATGGTTCATTCTCTTCCAGGATTTGAACATGCTGAGTTTTTAAAATACGCATACGCTATTGAGTATGATGCAATTAAAACAACTGAGTATGATGCAACATTACAAATTAAGAAATATCCAGGTTTATATATTGGTGGCCAAATTTGTGGTACATCTGGTTATGAAGAAGCAGCAGGTTTAGGTTTAATCGCAGGTATTAACGCTAGTAGAAAGATTCATAATCAATCGCCATTTATTTTAAGAAGAGATCAATCCTATATTGGAGTTATGATTGATGACTTAGTTACTAAAGGCACAGAAGAACCATATAGACTTCTTTCTTCAAGAGCAGAATATCGCTTACTTCTAAGACACGACAATGCAGATGTAAGATTAACTGAACTTGGTCACGAGATTGGATTAGTAACCGAAGAAAGATATCAAAAATATTTAAATAAAAAAGAAAAGGTTGATAACGTTATTGCAATATTAAATAAAACCTATTTAGGAAAGCGTAAAGAAATAGAAGAATACCTTTCTAGTGTTGGTTATGGTGAACTTAAAGGTGGAACTTTAGCAAGTGAAATCTTAAAAAGACAAAACGTAAAATTTAATGAAATTCGTAAATTTATCTCTGAATTGCAAGGTATTTCACTTACAAATGATGAAATTGATGAAATAGAAATCTCTGTGAAATATGAAGGCTATCTTAAAAAACAAAGTAAAGATGCAGAAAATATGAAGAAGCTAGAAGACCTAGTAATTCCTGATGGATTTGACTTTAAAAATATGTCTGGATTACGTCTTGAAGCTAGAGAAAAATTAGATTCAGTAAAACCAAGAAATATTGGACAAGCATCACGTATTAGTGGAGTTAATCCTAGTGATGTTGCAGTCATTATTTTAAATGTGAAAAAATATAATCATGAGCATAACTAAAAATATGGACTTATTAAATCAATATAAAAATACATTAGATAAATTAACGGACTTAACTTTAAAAAAGAATGAAGTTTTAAATTTAACCGCAATTACAAATAGGGATGAATTCTTTGAAAAGATGATTATTGATTCAATTATCCCATGCGATTATTTTTCTTTCGCTAATTTAAAAGTTTTAGATTTAGGTACGGGTGGAGGATTCCCAGGACTACCTTTAGCAATTGTTAATCCTAATGCCTCTTTTGTATTGATGGATTCTACAGCAAAAAAGATTAATCACGTTAATGAAATGGTTAATGAATTAGAGTTACCTAATGTTTCAACACTAGTAGCAAGAAGTGAAGAATATGGTAAAAATCATCGTGAAATATTTGATGTTTGTATTGCTAGAGCGGTCTCTTCATTAAAAATACTTTCTGAAATAGCGCTTCCATTAGTAAAAGTTGGTGGAGTTCTTATTGCAATGAAAGGTCCTAAATTTAAAGAAGAGATTAAAGAAGCAAAATCTATCTTATTTAAATTAGAGGCTGAAATTATTAATAAAATTGAATATGACTTACCAAGTGGAGATCATCGTTCATTAATAATTATTAAAAAAAATAAAATAACCCCCAAGAAATATCCTAGAGATTATTCAGTTATTAGTAAGTAAGCAAATAAAAAAACCGAGGATAATTCAACTCGGTTTTTTCTATATCTTATTCCTCTACGGAAATTGCACCAACAGGGCAGACAGTCGCGGCTTCTTCATCCGCTTGGCCATTAATTGGTTCTGCTAAACCATTATCGCCCATTTTAATGTCTTCAGCATAGCATGCTGCGCATGTACCACATCCGATGCAGACGTTTTGATCGATTTTAATTTTCTTCTTAGCCATCGATATTTACCTCCTTAGGCATTTTTTATTATAAAGGTGAACCATTACTTTTTCAATGATTTGTGTATTTTTATAAAACTATTCTTATTTATTAGTTATAATAATCATATATTATTATGGAAACGAGAGTTCAAAAGCATAAGAAATACCGTGAATCACTCATTAAACAAGATGTATTAACAGATGATGATCTTGTTGTTGAAGGGAAACATAGTGGTAGTGCTTATAAGGAAATTCTTCCATTTAATCAGGTAATTGATACTGATAAAGATGAACTCAAGAAAAAAGAACTACAAAAAGTTCTTGAAAAGCAAAAACGTAATAAGCTTGTCATTACTATTATAATAATGTCGCTTGTACTAGTTGCTATAATTGTATTTGCAGTACTTGCATTCGGAGGTCAAAAATGAAAATTGCAGTCGCTATTGATGGACCAGCAGCCGCTGGAAAATCTACTATCGCTAAAAAAGTTGCAGCGATTAAAGGTTATACCTATATTGATACAGGAGCTATGTATCGTGCTTTTACATGGTATTGTCTTAATAACGGCATTGATTGCCAAAATGAAAAAGCATGTGTAGCAGTCATTGATAAAGTGGATATTGTCTTAAAGCCTGACAATACTGTTTTATGTAATAACACTGATGTTACTAAAGCAATTAGACAAACAGATGTTTCTGGTAATGTTAGTTATATTGCCTCCTATGGCGATATTAGAAAAGCATTAGTGGATTTACAAAGAAAAATGGCAGAACATGATTCTGTTATTATGGATGGAAGAGATATCGGCACTACAGTTTTACCAAAAGCTGAAGTAAAGATTTTCCAAGTTGCATCACCTGAATGTCGTGCAAAACGTAGATATATTGAAAACCAAGAAAAAGGAATTCCTTGTTCTTATGAAGACATCGTTGCTGATGTTAATAAAAGAGATTATATCGACTCCCATAGAGCAGTATCTCCTTTAAAAGCAGCAGAAGATGCCATTTATTTAGATACTTCTGATATGACAATTGATGAAGTAGTCGCTAAAGTAATTGAAATTATTGATAGTAAAGTAAAGGCTTAATTATGGCAAAAAGCATCGTTGCAATTGTTGGATCACCTAACGTTGGTAAATCAACGATTTTTAATCGTCTCATTGGTGAAAGACATGCAATTGTGGATGATGAAGCAGGTATTACAAGAGATAGATTGTATGGCAAATGCTCTTGGGGCAACAAATCTTTCTCATTAATTGATACTGGTGGAATTGAAATTAAAAATAGACCATTTCAAGAACAAATTAGAGCTCAAGCAGAAATCGCTATTGAAGAAGCAGACACAATTGTGTTTGTAGTGGATGGTCAACTTGGCATTACTGCAGACGATTTTGAAGTTGCTAAGATATTAAGAAAAGTTAAAAAACCTACTATTTTAGTAGTTAATAAAATTGATGATAATTTACACACTGCTAATGCTAATGATTTCTATCGTTTAGGTATTGGAGAACCTTTATGTGTTAGTGGTTCCCATGGTGTTGGTATTGGTGATTTACTTAACAAGATTTGTGATACCCTTCCTGACAATGAGGAAAACGAATTAGACGAAGAACATATTGTGTTCTCAGTTATTGGTAGACCTAATGTTGGAAAATCAACTTTAGTAAACGCTATTTTAAATGAAGAAAGAGTAATTACTTCTAATATCTCTGGCACTACTAGAGATTCTATAGACTCCCACTTTGTAAAGGATGGAATGAACTACACAGTTATTGATACTGCCGGACTTAAAAAGAAAGGTAAAATTTATGAGTCTATCGACAAATACTCTGCAATTCGCGCATTAAAATCAATTGAACGTAGTGAAATAGTGCTTCTTGTAATTGATGGAATTGAAGGTATTACTGATCAAGATAAGCACGTTATTAGTTACGCTACTGACTTACATAAAGCTATTATCATTGTTGTTAATAAATGGGATGGTGTTGATAAGTCTACAAACACAATGAGTGATATTGGCAAGATTATTAGAAGCGAATATAAATTCCTTGATTACGCCCCTATTGTATTTTTAAGTGCAATTAAAAAACAAAGATTAGATACTTTATTTGACGCATTGAAACAAGTTCACACTGCATATTACACCAGAGTTAAAACTTCTTTATTAAACTCTGTTATTCAAGACGCACAAACAATGAACCAATCACCTGACTTTAATGGTGGCAGAGTTAAGATTTTATATTCTTCACAAGTGGCAACATGCCCACCAACAATAGTGTTATTTGTAAATAATAAGGACTATATGCATTTTAGTTATTTAAGATATATTGAAAATAGATTAAGAGATTCTTTTAATTTTGATGGAACACCAATTAATTTATTATTAAGAGAGAGGAAAGAAAAATGAAAATATCAATAATCGGAACAGGTACATGGGGTACCGCATTAGCACAAGTCTTAGTGGATAATGGCAATGAAGTTTTTATGTATGGTAATCAACAATCTCAAGTTGATGATATTAACAATAACCATAAAAATTCCTTTTATTTTGGCGATGAAATTACATTAAGTCCAGAAATTAAAGCTACAACATGCCTTGAGGATGTAATTGGTTTTGCAGATATTATTCTTCTTTCTATTCCTACAGTGGCAATGAGATCTGTCTTAACAAATATTAATAATCTTTTAAATAGAAAGGTTATTTTCATTAATACCGCTAAAGGATTTGATTTAGAAAAGAAAATTAGATTATCTGAATTAATCGCTGATACGATTGATAAAGAAAAGATTGAAGGTATTGTTTCATTAATTGGCCCAAGTCATGCAGAAGAAGTAATTGTTAGAGATTTAACATGTATTTGTAGTGTTAGCAATAATACTGAAATTGCTATGAAAATCGCAGAGATATTCTCTAATAACTATTTCCGTGTTTATATTAATGATGATGTTATTGGCAGTGAACTTGGTGTAGCGATGAAAAACGCTATTGCTATTGGTTCAGGTATCTTAGAAGGATTAGGTTATGGAGCCAACGCTAGAGCAGCATTAGTAACTCGTGGACTTGCTGAAATGGTTAAATTTGGAATGGCTTTTGGTGGTCGTCCAGAGACATATTTAGGCCTAACAGGAGTTGGTGATTTAATGGTTACTTCATATTCATTTCATTCAAGAAACTTCACAGCAGGTTGCCAAATTGGTAAAGATAACAGTGTAGATAATTTTATGAAAAATAACACTAAAACTGTGGAAGGAATTAAGGCAATTGAAATAATTTATGCACTTGCAAAAGAAAAAAATATTTCACTTCCTGTAATTGATGCTTTAAACGATGTCATCTTTAAAAATTGCAAACCAAGCGATATGGCAACTCGTCTAATGATTAGACCACTTAAAAAAGAATAATTAAACAATAATATAAATTAGAGTATAATACTTCTTAAAAAGAGGTAACGT
The DNA here is from genome assembly GCA_045601085.1 of Bacilli bacterium. Taxonomy (GTDB): domain Bacteria; phylum Bacillota_I; class Bacilli_A; order RFN20; family CAG-826; genus JAZRZD01. The sequence goes on from JAZRZD010000006.1 coordinate 23,226, forward strand.
AATGAATAAATTCAACAAAAAAGATTTATTCGAACAGGTCGCTGAAGAAGCTAAACTTTCTAAGAAAGAAGCTAAGGCCATTATTGAAAAAGTTTTTGATGTGATTCAAAGAGGACTTTTACTTGGCGAAGAAGTTAACATTACTAACTTTGGCGTTTTAACTCCTAAAACAAGAGTAGAACGTATCGGAACCCACCCAAAAACTCATGAAATAATGACAATCAAAGGTGGTACCACAATTGTCTTCAGACCTGCAAAATCATTTAAAGCAAAGTTAAACTAACCCAATTTGTTTGGTATTATTGAATTAGGTATGGATACTATGCTTAATACTTTTGTAACCCTTGCAAACGAATTTAAGAAGTCTCATTTTCATCTCTATTTAGTTGGAGGAGCGGTAAGAGACTTTTTGTTTAATAAGGAATTAACTGATTTTGATATTGTTACTGACGCTATGCCAGAAGATATAGTAAAAATGTTTCCAGAAGTTGATGCAACTTTTATGAAATATGGGGTTTTTACATTGGTTTTTGAAGGAATTAAGTTTGATTTGGCATCTCTAAGAGAAGAGTCTTCTTATATGGATTCAAGACATCCAACTAGCATTACATTTACTAGTGATATTAAAAAAGATGTTCTTAGAAGAGACTTTACAATTAATGCAATTTATATGGATGATAAACTTCATGTAATTGATGAAGTAAATGGTGTAGCAGATATTAAATCTAAAACATTAAGAATGGTGGGAGATCCTCTTGTTAGATTAAAAGAAGATCCTTTAAGAATAATAAGAGCGCTTAGATTTACACTTGATTATGATTTAACAATTGAGAAGTCATTACATAAGGCAATAAAGAAAAATATAAATGAGTTATCAAACTTAAATCCTGAAAAAGTTAAACAAGATATTCGTAAGATAAAATGCACTGATAAAAACAAGATTTTTAAATTATTTAAAAAATACCATATCGCTAAATTATTAGATGTGGTAAAGTAAAAATCACCTATGATAACAGAGGCGATTGATTTTAGATTTCTTTTATTAGAAAATTACAAAAAATTAAAGATTAGCGAAGAAGAGCTAGCGACTATTTTTATGATTGATCATTTAATTTCGCTTGGTAATCCTTTTATGACTGCAGATTTATTATCTTTAAAGATGTCTTTAGATCATGAAAAGATTGATGGTATTCTTTCTAATTTATTAACAAAAGGATATATTTCTTATTTAAGTGAGAATGGAAAAACCATTACTACATTAGAACCTTTAAAAAATAAATTATATAGAGAATTCCAATTAAGTATGTCTAAAGATGAAGCTGAAAAAGCTCAAAGAGTTAATGAAGAACTTGAAAATATATACGGAACATTCCAAAAATTATTAGGAAGATCACTTTCTCCTGTAGAAATATCTAAAATCAGAGAATGGATTGCAATGGGATACACTGATGAAGTAGTTATTAACGCTTTAAAAGAATGCCTAAATAAAGGAAAGAAATCTTTAAGAAGTGTTGATAAAACATTATTAAGTTGGTCCGCTAGAGATGACATTCAAAGCGATGGATTTACCTCTATTAATAAAGAATGGGATAAAAACTTACAAGAAACTATTCGTATTGCAAAAACACCTTGGATAGATAATGACGATGATTAATCCAAGTTTATTTGAAAAATATTTAGACGAAAAATTCCCTCACGCAAAGTGTGAGTTAAATTATACAAAAGATTATGAACTTGCTATTGCGGTTATGCTTTCATCACAAACTACTGATAATGCTGTAAATGGTGTAACTAAAGTTCTTTTTTCTAAATATCAAAATATTGAAGACTTTGCTAATGCAGTTATCAAAGATATTGAGGAAATAATTAAACCTATTGGATTATATAAAAATAAGGCTAAACACATAATAGAATTTGCTAATCAATTAGTTAATTTATTTTCTGGAAAATTACCTAGCGATAAGGCTAAACTTGTAACTTTATCTGGAATAGGAAATAAATCTGCAGGCGTTATTCGTGCAGAAGTATTTAAGATACCTGATTTTCCAGTGGACACGCATGTTTTACGTATCTCAAAAAGGTTAGGTTTTTGTGATGAAAGTGATTCACCTTTTGAATGCGAACAAAAGTTAAAAAAGTTGTTTGATAAATCGCATTGGATTAAACTTCATCATCAATTTATCTTCTTTGGTAGATATTTTTGCTTAAGTAGAAAACCAGATTGTCAAAATTGTAAAATAGTTAAGTTTTGCAAAGAAAATTAATTATTTTATACATTGTTTTGCAACAACTAGATAATCAACTCTAAGGTTATAATTTTCTTTTAATAAAGTTCCAAGAGTCTTGATATCTTCATATTTTATAGACTTCTTATTTAATTTTTCTATTTGTTCAATAATTACATTTGCATGTACAAAATATGTTTCATTGTAATAACAGAAACGGATAATGAAAAACGCTAAACCGCCATGTTTCAATACACTCTTTAGATGTTCGATTTGATGTTTACAAATGTTTGAAAAAGGGAATGAAGTTTTGCATTCAGTTTGTTTTGCTTCAAAGTCTAAATATGTTCCATTAAAAACACCGTTATAATCGGTAGTAGATTGTTTTTCAAAGTAAGCATTGGTAATCTTTGCACCATGAGAATAATCAACTTTAACTACATTGATAGGCGTTGGTCTTTTTGTAATTAGAGCAATATCTTTTGCTTTGTAATATTCATTAGAAAGATTGATATCATGCTCAAGCCCCATGCCTCTATTGGCGCTTGTTAATGATGCCTTCTTGTTTTTAGGTTTATCTTGGATTTTATTTGGTATAAAAGTTTTTCCGTTTGGATACTTAATCATCAATGTAGTCCTTACAATTTTGTTCAAATTCGTAAGCGCTCACATCTTCACCAGACGCTAATTTTTTAATAGCAGATCTAACTGCTTGTGGTAGGTTTTGCCCAAACTTTAAAACGTGCAAATATTCATTAAGTAAGATGTCTTTCTTTTGAATAAAGGCATCATAGAGTTTAGCAAGAGAAACAGCATCAAATACTGGATCATGAGGTATTCCCTCAACCTCACAACCAAATAATTTGCATGCATTTACTAAACTTAATGGATTATTTTTTTCGTCTCTAACAAATTCATTTAATAAAATAGTGAAATCAAAATAATTCTTTTGAATAACACTGACTACATCTTTTGGATAACTCAAATTATATGAAACAGATGAATTTAGAATGGTTAAATCATGGCTGCCAAAAGTTACGAAAGAAGATTTAGTAAAGTTTCTCCCGCAGTATTTCTTAAATTCTTCCATTGCTTTATAGAAACTAACACCTTGTTCTTGTAAGGTTTTTTCTTGAATACCTGTTAAATCAACAACATATTTACCAATTTTATTTTTAGCTTTTACAAAGATTTTAAATGATTCTTTTAATTTCTTAATACGGTTCTTGCGGTCTAAATATGCAACGGTTGCACCTATAGCAATCATTTCATGAGAATATTGTGTTCCTTCAAAATCCATGAACACTATATATTTATGACCTTTTAATAATTTTCCTAAGTTTTTCATCTTTCAGTATTATAAATTTTGGGTGTCTAATTTTCAATCAAAAAGATTGAAATGAATATTATGTATTATATAATATTAAAAGGATATGAAAACTCTCACATTATGCTTATCTTCTAAAGAAATCTTAGATAAGGTGTTCTCATCTTCTCCTAGAGGATATTCTCCTCTTGAAGTAGATGCCTATCTTGATAAGATTTTATCTGACTATCGTTTAGTGGAAAATAATGTTTTATTAGAAAAAACTGAACAAGATATGAAAGATAAAAAAATCAGTGAATTGCAAGAGAAAATCAAAGCATTAGAGATAGAAAATAGTAAATTAAATTCTATTGTGAGTGGCATATCACCATCTCAAGGTGTTACGACAGATAACATCAAACTACTCAAGCGTATTGATGCCTTAGAAAGATATATTAATAAACTAGGGTACAACGCAAAAAGTATTCGTTAATTCGATCTGGATAATTGCTGGCGTAAGCTAGAGGAAAGTCCATGCTCGCACAGACTGCGATGTCTGTAGTGATTGTGCTAACGGAACAAATAACGTTAGGGATGTAGGAGTACATTACGGCGGAAAGAAACCTAAGGGCAACTATGGTTTCAATCCTGAAAGTGCCACAGTGACGAATTTATTAGAAATAGTAAAGTGAAACGCGGTAAACCCCACAAGCGAGAAACCCAAATTTGGTAGGGGAAGTCAAAAGTAAGAACTGAATTACTTAGGCAGGTGCAAACCTAGATAAATAATTATCCTAGACAAAACATGGCTTACAGGATCGAATACTCACTAAGGAGAAGTCTATGAATTTACCTACAAAAATTACAGTATCAAGAATTGTTCTAATCGCTGCAATGCTTATTGGCTTAGTGGTGCTTTCATTTTTTGATAATTTAGAAACCCCTATTCTCGGAAATACCGGCATAAACCTCATATTTTTAATTGTTTGTATTGTTTTTATCATTGCTTCTTTCACTGATTTTCTTGATGGATATTTAGCGAGAAAAAATAATCAAGTCACTAACTTAGGTAAGTTTTTAGACCCAGTTGCTGACAAACTTTTAATTAACTCAATTGTTATATTTTTAACTGCTCCATTTATTTTTGCTCCTTATAACTTAGAACAAACTGTTTGTTTTAATGTGTGGTGTGCAATTCTTCTTGTCGCAAGAGATATTGTTGTTGATGCTTTAAGATTTATTGCTGCTCAAAAGGGCACAGTTATTGCTGCTAATATTTTTGGTAAAGCTAAAACTGTATTAGAAATGGTAGCAATTGTTGCAGTTTTATTAAATGATTTCCCATTCTCATATTTTGATGCTGGTTGGCCAGTTGGATTAAAAGTTAGTGATATCTTAGTTTATCTTGCTACATTAGTTAGTGTTATTTCTGGTGTTATTTACGTTGTTCAAAATAGAGCTGCCCTCAAGGAGAGCAACTAATGTCACTTAAAACCATTAGTGAATTATTTAAAAACCATCATCTAACTTTAGGGTCTGTAGAATCTTTTACTGGTGGTTTATTTGCTAGTGAAATAACTAGTGTGCCAGGCGCTTCTAGTTTTTTTAAAGGTGGAATAGTTACTTACGCAACAGAAGAAAAAGCTGACTTACTTGATATTCCTTATTCTTTAATTAATGAATATGGAGTAGTTTCCAAACAAATCGCAGAACAAATGGCAATTAAAGGAAAAGAAAAACTTAATGTTGATTGCTGTGTTTCTTTCACTGGTAATGCTGGTCCAAGCGCAATGGAAGGTAAACCAGTTGGTGAAGTTTATATTGGTGTTAGCTATCTAGACAAAGTGATTGTTAATGCTCTTAATTTAAGTGGAACAAGAGATGAAATTAGATGTGTTGCATTACAAGAAGCATATAAGATTTTAGAAAATTTGCTTTGCAATAAATAAATTTTTAAAAAAATTGTATGTAATCACCCCATTATTAATTAAGAGGTAAAAACTATGAGTAAAAATGAAAACATGGATGCTTCACTATTAGAGGCAATTAAAGAAATTGAAAAACTTTACGGTAAAGGTTCCGTAATGAAACTTGGAGAAAGACCAGCAGTTGATGTTGATGTAATTCCATCAGGAAGTTTATTACTTGATAAGACATTAGGTGTTGGTGGATATCCAAAAGGTAGAATTATTGAAATATTTGGACCTGAATCAAGTGGTAAAACAACTTTAGCACTTCATGCAATTGCTGAATGTCAAAAAGCTGGTGGAACTGCTGCTTTTATTGATGCAGAACACGCAATTGATCCAATATATGCTAAAAACTTAGGAGTCGATATTGATAAATTAATTCTTTCTCAACCTGGCAGTGGTGAAGAAGGATTACAAATTGCTGAATTATTAGCAAGCAGTGGATCAATTGACTTAATTGTTGTTGATAGTGTTGCTGCTTTAGTACCACAAGCAGAACTTGATGGAGAAATGGGGGATAACGCTGTTGGTTTACAAGCCAGACTTATGTCAAAAGCTATGAGAAAACTTGCAGGTGTCTTAAATAAAAAAGAATGCGCAGTTATCTTTATTAACCAATTAAGAGAAAAAGTTGGAGTTATGTATGGTAATCCAGAAACCACAAGTGGTGGTAAGGCATTAAAGTTCTATTCATCAATTAGAATTGATATTAGACGTACAGAAGCTTTAAAAACTGGTGGAGATATTTTTGGTAATACCTGTAGAGTGAAAATTGTTAAAAATAAAGTCGCTCCTCCATTTAAATCTTGTGAAATTGACATTATTTATGGACAAGGTATTTCAAAAGAAGGAGAAATTCTTGATTTAGCAGTTGAAGCAGGAATTATTAAAAAGAGTGGTTCTTGGTTTGAATATAACGGTAACAAGATTGGCCAAGGTAGAGACACCGCTAAAGAATATTTAAAAGTTAATCCGGATGCTTACGAAGAAATAAAAGCCCAATTAGTTAACAATAAATAGTGCAAAAATGAGAAATTTTTAGTCATCCTAGATGGGTGACTTTTTCTTTTAATAGAAATAGTGCTTTTAGGTGTTTTAAATAAGAGCAACCTTTTATATAATATAAACGTGCCTAAGAGCACTTATCTATAAATATTCTCACTCGAGAAATTTAATTATCGGGGTAACCCGTTACATACTTTTAATAGATTGGAACTTTAAGCGATAAGTATTTTAGGTGTTTAATAGTTTTTACTATTTTAGAAAGGATATACATATGGTTGTATTAGAAGGTATTGAAGGATTAGATTTCCTTTGGTTAGCCCTTTGCTTAGTTGGCGGCATTGTTTTAGGTATTCTTGCTGTTATGCTTATTCCTTCTTTTAAAAAGAAGGCAGCAGATTCAAAATCCAAGAAAATTATTCGTGATGCTGAAATTAAAGCAGATCATATCGTTAAAGGAGCGCAACTTGATGGAAAACAAGTTATCCAAGATATGAAGGCAGAAGCCAATAGAGAAATCCAAGAAAGAAAAAATGAAATTGCTGTTCAAGAAAATAAGATTAATCAAAGAGAACAAAATCTTGATAATCGTTATCAATCTTTAACACAAAAAGAAAACTCACTAGATGAGAAAAACGAAATGCTCAATCGTCGTTTAAAGGATTGTGATAAGAAAGAAGCACAACTTCAAGAAAAGATTGATGGCATTATCACAGAACTTGAAAAAGTTTCTAACATGACTACTCAAGAAGCAAAGAAAGAACTCTTTGAAAGAGTAGAAGCAAAAACTTCTCAAGAAATCGCTCTATATATCAAAAATAGAGAAGAAGAAGCTGAAAATGAAGCAGATGAAAAATCTCGTGAATTATTATCTTTAGCAATGAGTAAATACGCTCAAGAAGTTACTACCGAAAAAACTATCTCAGTTGTTGCTCTTCCAAGTGATGAAATGAAAGGTCGTATTATTGGTAGAGAAGGACGTAATATTCGTTCATTAGAACAACTTTTAGGTGTTGATTTAATTATTGATGATACTCCAGAAGTTATTACTGTTTCTTGCTTTAACCCAATTAGAAGAGAAATTGCTAGAAAGTCATTAGAATTATTAATTAGAGATGGTAGAATTCAACCAGGTAGAATTGAAGAAATCGTTGAAAAATGTAAAAAAGAAGTAGATGAATCAATTCATAAGACTGGTTTAGATATTGCTGCAAAACTTGGTTTAAATAGAATCAATAAAGAATTATTAGATTATGTTGGTAAATTAAAATATCGTACATCTTATGGCCAAAATGCTTTAGATCACTCCATTGAAGTTGCTTATTTAGCAGGTTCTATGGCTGCTGAACTTGGTCTTGATGCTCAACTTGCTAAACGTGCAGGTTTACTCCACGATATTGGTAAGTCATGTGATTATGAAACAGATGAAAGCCACGTTGAAGTTGGTTCTAGATTAGCTAAGAAATTTGGTGAACCAGAAGTTGTTGTTAACGCTATTGAATCTCACCATGGTGATGTTGAAGCTAAATTCGTTATTTCTAACCTTGTTCAAGCTGCAGATACATTAAGTGCTGCTCGTCCAGGTGCTAGAAGTGAAGTATTAGAAAATTACATCAAACGTATTGAACAACTTGAAGAAATTTGTAAATCATATGATTCAGTGTATCAATCATACGCAATGCAATCAGGTCGTGAATTAAGAGTCATGGTTATTCCTGATAAGATTGATGATGTTGGTGCATTCAAATTAGCAAGAGAAATTAAAGAACGTATTGAAAATGAGATGACCTATCCTGGCCAAATTAAGGTTAGTGTTATTAGAGAATATAGGGCAATCGAAACCGCTAAGTAATTAGATAGAAAGTCAATTGCTTTGAAAGTCTTATTCATTGGCGACATTGTTGGTAAAATTGGTCGCAGAATCATAAAAGAAAAAATCCCATATTATGTTAATAAATATAATATTGATTTTGTTATTGCCAATGGTGAGAATGCTTCTCATGGTAAAGGTCTTTTAAAGCATCATTATCAAGAGCTTATTGATTGTGGAGTGGATGTTGTTACATTAGGCAACCATTACAATTCTAAAAAAGAGATAAGTAAATACATTGATTATCAAGATAGACTTGTTAGGCCTATTAACTTATTAACATCATTTCCTGGAGAAGGAAGCCAAGTTTATGATGTTAATGGCGTTAGCATTAGAATTACTAATGTTTTGGGTTCTGCATTCTTAAAAGAACAAGTTGCAAACCCATATCAAGCAATCTTGGAATTAATGAATAATGAAGAGGAAGAAAACGCAACAATACATATTGTAGATTTCCATGGTGAAGCAACTGCAGAAAAACAATGCATTGCTAATGCGCTTGATGGTCAAATATCTGCGTTACTAGGAACCCACACCCATGTACAAACTAGAGATTGTAGAATCTTAGAACATGGCACGGCTTATATAAGCGATGTTGGCATGTGTGGTGAATATGATGGCGTTATTGGGTTTACCAAGCAATCTTCTGTTAATAAGATGATTTTTGGAGAACAGAAAAAACTTGAACTAAATGATGACGCAAAAGCTTTATTTAGTGCGGTTGTAATTAATATTGATGACTTTACTGGACTCGCAAAAGAGATATTTGCAATATATGATGTGGAGCAATAATTATGAAGACTAAAATTATTAACTTTCCAGATTTATTAAAAGCTGCAAAAAGAGATAAAAAGCCTGCAGAAGTAAAATATGTTACTGATTTTTGTGATGATTATTTAAAAGAAAAATTAGCAAACAAACACTTCTTTATTAAAACATATGGTTGCCAAGCTAATGTTCGTGATGAAGAAACTATGGCAGGATTATTTGTTAATCTTGGTTTATCTAGATGTGATGATCCAACTGTTGCAGACATAATCATTATTAATACTTGTGCGGTTAGAGAAAACGCTGAAGATAAAGTATATGGTGAAATAGGTAACCTTAAATACCTTAGAAAGAAAAACAAAGATTTAATTATTGGTATATGTGGATGTATGGTTGAACAACCTGAAATCCTTCAAATCTTAATTGATCGTTTCCCAGAAGTTAATTTATATTTTGGTACCCATGAAATTGATATGTTACCAACATTAATTAAAGAATGTTTAACAACTCATGAAAGAATTGTTTCTATTGAAAGTAGTATGGGTCATGTAAGCGAAAATCTTCCATGTGAACGTAGTCATAAATATAAAGCTTTTGTAAATATTATGTATGGTTGCGATAAGTTCTGCACTTATTGCATTGTTCCTTACACTAGAGGAAAAGAAAGAAGCCGTAAATTTGCAGATATTATGGCAGAAGTTGATGAACTCAATAAACTTGGATATCAAGAAATTACATTCTTGGGTCAAAATGTTAATGCATATGGAAAAGACCTAGATGAAGGATATGATTTTGCAGACTTATTAGAAGAAGCCGCAAAAAGAGGAACTCCTCGAATTAGATTTACAACTTCTCACCCATGGGATTTCTCTGAGAAGATGATTAATGTCATCGCTAAGTATGATAACATTATGAAATTCATTCATTTACCTGTTCAATCCGGCAGTGATGAGATATTAAAGAAAATGAATAGAAGATATTCAAGAAGCGATTACCTTGCTCTTGTTAAAAAGATGAGAGATGCTATTCCTAATTTATCTTTATCTACGGATATTATTGTTGGCTTCCCAAATGAAAGCGATCAGGATTTTGAAGATACATTATCATTAGTGGATTTAGTTAAATATGAAGCAGCATTCACATTTATTTATTCACCTAGAAAAGGCACTCCTGCTGCAAAAATGATTGATAAAATCCCTGCAGAAGTCAAATCAAAAAGATTTATGGAGTTAGTTAAACACTTAGAAGTTGGAATTACTGAAGATGCTAAAAAACATATTGGTGGAGTCTATAAAGTGCTTGTAGATTCTATTTCAAAAACTGATAGTGAAATGCTCTCTGGATATACTGAAAATAATAAGTTAGTACATTTTAAAGGTGATGTCTCTTTAATTGGCAAGATTGTTAGTGTTAAGGTTCTTGAATCACATACATATTCTTTAATTGGAGAATTGGTTAATGGATAAAATATTAGAAGTTGCTCAACAAATTAAACAAGAAATTGATTCTTATCCAGAAATCCAAGAATTTCTTAAGAATAAAGAACTTTTTGAGAACTCTAATGAATTAAAAGCATTAAGAAAAGAGATTGCTATAGCAAAAGAAAACAAATCTGATAATTATGACGATTTAGTGGTGAAATATAATTCTCATCCATTAGTTGTTAACTTTGAAGAGAGCAAGAAAGAAGCGTATAGTATCTTAAATATTGTAAAAGAGGCAATTAAATGAGAATTCATATTATTGTAGGACCTACTGCATCTGGAAAAACTAGCGCTGCTCATAAAATTGCAGATCATTTTTCTGCACCTATAATTAATGCGGATGCTTATCAAATATATAAAGATATGAATATAGGCACAAACAAGGTTAGTGAAACTTCTCCTTATTTTAATAGATATTCATTACTAAATATTGTTTCTCCTGAGGAAAACTTTGATGTAAAAAGTTACCAAGCTTATTTTAGAAACAAAATTGAAGAATTAAGAAAAGATAATATTCAAGATGTTGTAGTTGTTGGCGGTAATGGTTTATATATCCGTGCCTCTATTTATGATTATGACTTCCCAGATGAAGAAGAAGTGGATGTATCTGAATTTGATAATTGGAGCAATGAGGAAATATATAACGAATTAAATAAAGTAGATCCTAAAGCGTTAGAAACAATCCATATTAATAATAGAAAAAGACTTTTAAGAGCCCTTGCTATTGCTAAATCAGGCAACACAAAAAGTGAAATCATTTCTAAACAAAGTCATGAATATTATTTCAAGAATGATGAAATTAAAGTTTATTTTATAAATCCTAATAGAGAAGAACTATATGAGAATATAAACTTACGTGTCGATCAAATGTTTGATGATGGGTTATTAGAAGAAGTTAAATATTTATTAGAAAACTATAATTTATCTACTACTGCAAAAGCTGCTATTGGATATAAAGAAACTATTGATTATATTGAAGGAAAAATAAGTCTTTCTGAATGTCTTGAATTAATTAAAAAAAGAACAAGAAATTATGCAAAAAGACAGGTTACTTTTTTCAAGCATCAATTTGTAGTAAATGAATATTCTTCCTGGAATGAATTAGTAAGGAGTATTTGCGAATAATGAAGAGCGAATTTGATAGAACAATATCTTTATTAGGAGAAGATAATTTTTCTAAAATCACTGCAAAAACTATATTAATTGCAGGAATTGGCGGTGTTGGTGGCACTGCATTAGAAGCATTAGTAAGAACAGGATTTACTTCATTTATCCTTGTTGATTTTGATAATGTTGATATTAGTAATTTAAACCGTCAAATTTTATATACACATAAAGATATTGGACATAAAAAAGTTGAATGCGCTAAAGAAAGAATTTTATCCATTAATCCAAATGCCAAAGTTGTTTGTATTGATGAGAAAATTTCATCAGATATTTTAAAGAACAATCCATGTGATTTTATTGTGGATGCAATCGATGATGTTGAAGGTAAAAAAACTATTGCCTCATATGCCCTTAACAACTCTATTCCTTTCATCATTTCTTTAGGTATGGCAAATAGAAAACAATCTACAGAAATTGTTATTACTAGACTTGATAAAACTACAAATGATCCTTTAGCGAAAAAGCTTAGACATGAATATAAATCAATTGGTTTAGACACTACAAAGATTAATTGTGTCTTTTCTAAAGAATTAGCTGTTAAATATGAAGGAAAATTGTCATCAATAATGATGCCTCCATCAAGCGCAGGATTAGCAATTGCTCAATACGTTCTATATTATTATATAGAGAAAAAATCTGTATAGTAGTATAGTAGATACGAATAGGAGATATAGTATGAAAAACATTTTGGATTTAGCAAAAGAACTAGGTGTACCTCAAGATAGAGTTATTCCTTATGGCTGGGATAAGGCCAAGATTGATTTATCCGCAAGCGATTTAGCAGATAAACCTAATGGTAAATTAGTTTTAGTTACTGCTATTACACCTACAAAAGCAGGTGAAGGTAAAACAACAACCACCATTGGTTTACATGATGGTTTAAGAAGAATTGGTGTTAATTCTTTAGGTGTTCTTAGAGAACCAAGTTTAGGACCAGTCTTTGGTGTTAAAGGTGGTGCTGTTGGTGCTTTAAAATCAACAATTATTCCTAGTGATGATATTAACTTACACTTCACAGGTGATTTCCACGCATTAACATCTACAATTAATTTAATTTCTGCAATGATTGAAAATCATGTTTACCAAGGGAATGAATTAAATGTTAATCCAGATCGCATTGTTTGGACTAGAGCTCTTGATATGAATGATAGATCTTTAAGAGATATCACCATTAATTATCACGATAAAAAATATACAGGTTCACATAAATCTGAATTTGTTATTACAGTTGCTTCTGAACTTATGGCAGTCTTCTGCATTTCTAACAATGAACAAGAATTCTTAGATAGAACTGAAGATATGATTATTGCTTATACATTTGATGAAAAACCTGTAAGAGTTAAAGATTTACACATTAGAGGCGCTATTCAAAAGTTAATGCATACTGCCTTAAAACCAAATCTTGTTCAAACTCTTGAAGATAATCCAGTTATCGTTCATGGTGGCCCATTTGCAAATATTGCTCATGGATGTAACTCCATTATTGCTACAAAATTAGGCTTAAAGTTAGCTGATGTTGTTGTTACAGAAGCTGGCTTCGGCGGTGACTTAGGTGCTGAAAAATTCTTAGACATTAAATGTCCAAGAGCTGGATTAAAACCAGACTTAATCGTTTTAGTCGCTACAGTTAGAGCTTTAAAACTCCATGGTGGTGTTAAGTTTGATGATTTAAATCAAGAAAATATTCCTGCATTACTTGCTGGTATTTGTAACTTAAAGAAACATGCAGAAAATATGAGTAGCTATGGCGTTAAGGTTATCTTATCCGCTAATAGATTCCCAAGTGATACAGATGCAGAAATTGAAACATTAAAGAATTGGTGTATTTCTAATGGTTATGAATTCGCATTAAATGAAGGTGCATTAAAAGGATCTGAAGGTGCTGTTGAATTAGCAACATTAGTTAAAAAGCATCTTGATAGTGACACTCCAAACTTCAAATCTTTATATCCAATCGGTGATGAATCTTGGTCAATTAAAGACAAAATAGAGAAGATTTGCAAGGATATTTACGGTGCTGGTAATGTTGTTTATACCGATTTAGCTAATGATCAAATTAAACAATATGAAGATATGGGTTATAAAGGATTAGCAGTTTGTATGGCTAAAACTCCTAACTCATTAACAGATGACGCAAAAGTATTAGGAGCCCCTACTGGATTCACAGTTACAGTTAGAGAAGTTAGACTTTCTGCAGGCGCTGGATTTATTGTTCCATTAACCGGTGCAGTTATGACAATGCCTGGCTTACCAAAAGAGCCAATGGCTGTCAAAATGTAAAAATAATTTTATAAAATTTTAAAATTTAGCCCCACTTATATATAGGAGGGGCTTTTTTATTTCTATTCTTGAATGTCAGAACGTTTGCAAATGTTATTCATTAAATAAGAATGATTCTTTTAATGCGCTCAATAATATTAATCTTTCATTTCTGTCATCTGGGTTAGTTGTCATATTAGGGAAAAGTGGGAGTGGCAAAACAACATTATTAAACATATTAGCTTGTATTGATAAACCCACTAGAGGAGAAGTAAAAGTATTTAATAAAACTACATCTAAATGGAAAGAAAAAGATTTATGTGATTTTAGACAACATATAACTTCTTATTTATTTCAAGACTATCAATTGATAGAGGATGAGTCCGCTTTAGATAACGTAATCCTTCCTTTAATAATAGATGGATATACAAGGAAAAAAGCAGTTAAAGAAGCAGATATATTATTTAAAAAGTTTGGCTTTGATAAAACTATTTATTCGCAAAAAATTAAATTACTAAGTGGTGGAGAAAAGCAAAGAATCGCCTTAATCAGGGCATTAATAACCAATCCTAAAATAATTTTTGCAGATGAACCTACAGGTGCATTAGATAAAAATAATGCCAATTATGTAGCTGAAACACTTAAAAAGATTAGCGAAAAAAGATTGGTAATTGTTGTTACACATGATGATGAATTATTTAGAAAATACGCTGATAGATTAATCAGAATTTCTAATGGAATTATTATCTCTGATTTAACTGTAAATTCAGTGGATAATGGCACCCCATATGTAATAAATAAATCAAAGAAAAAAGATTCAACTGAAACTCTATTTTCTAAATTTATTTTTAAAAAATGGAAAAGAAATATATTGCCTTTAATAGCTTTAACATTCTCTTTTATCTTTACTCTTTTAATCTTAGCGTTTAATCAAAGAGCCCCTGTTGCATTTGATGTTGCTACTGACAGTCAATTAAATATTGGTGTTTCAAAATTAACGCATGAAGAGGTAACTTCTGTTACTAAATCAGGCATTTCTATTGTTAAGCAAAATAGGCCAAATAGTGAGGAATTGCGTACTTTTCTTAGTGAAAATCCTTATTTCGATGCTTCGTATAATTTTACTTATTTGCTTCCAGAATATATAAGTGTTAAGAGCAAAGATTGTCCTTTAGAAGGAATAAGCTATACGCCAATTTACTCTTTTAATAATAACTATATTGATATCAATTTGTTGTCTTTAGGTGGCTTAGCTAATGATGGACTTAATGAGGTTATGGTAAATGTTGAAGCTTATCAATTAATTAAACAAGCTATTAACGAAGACCCATTAAATACTTATTTGAATTTTGCTTTTACAAAACAAGTTGAAATTAGAGATAAATCAGACGTGATAAATGATACATTTTCTTATCTTAGAAAAGCAAAAATAGTGGGAGTAGTAAAAGAGATAAGTTTGTTAAATTCTCCAAAGATTTATTATTCATATAAAGCATTTGAAGATTACATGTCGCAGAGTCTTTTAAATAATTATTCAACTCACATTGGGGAAGACTATTCATGGTATGACTACATCAAGGATAGTAGTGATGGTTCAGAGCAATCATCTTATTCTTATTATTTGTTTTTAAATGACATTAAAGATTTAGAAAAACTTAAAGCCTTTAACAATGATCCTAATAGTAAATTGGTAATCACAAATGCTGCAATAAATTTAAAAGACGCATTAAGCCAAGTTGTAGAGTCAATGTCACTAGGATTAAATCTATTTTTGTTTATTGCTTGTTTTGGTTCCTTAATAATTGTTATATTATCCTCCATTTCGAACTTTATAAAAGATTGTAAAATTTCCGCAATTTTTAATATGTTAGGATGTAAGAAAAACAACATTTTTATCC
>JAZRZD010000007.1:0-12290 GCA_045601085.1 Bacilli bacterium
TATTTTTATCTGTATTTTCAATTTATAAAACTATAGTTTTTTAAATTATTATGCTAAACTTAAAAAAGGTTTATTTATGAATCTTGAAGTTTGGCAAATTGTATTAATAGTAATTGGTTCATTACTCGCAGTATATCTAATAATTGTCTTAATAGACTTAATGTTTGTGTTATCTTTCCATTCTTTATTAAGAAAACATCGTGTTGCCTTAAATGTTTTATTACAAACTAAATATGACAATATTAAGGTATTGAATGATTTATTAAAGAAATACGATAGCAATTATGATCCTAAATACGAAGAAATATTAAACTCAATTGATATTAATCATTTAAATAATCTACAAAGTAAAGAAAGCGCGAAAGTAAGACTTCAATTAGTGTATCTAAGAGATGAGCTCATGTATTTAGCGAATAAAAACGAAACATTTAACAAAAACGAAGAATTTAAAAAAGCTAAGCAACATATCGCTGATTTAGATCAAATATATTACGCTCAAGTAGCGACAGCAAATGCTGATATTATTGGTTATAACTATTGGATAAGATTTATCCCAACTCGTTATATATTTAATTTATTAAAGATTAAGAAAAAGGATCTCATTTCTTAATTAGGAGGACACTATGGAAAAGAAACCATTAATTTTATGTATTATGGATGGATTTGGTATCCGTCACGAGAACAAAGGTAACGCAATTTATGAGGCAAAAACCCCTCATTTAGATGCATTTTTTAAGAATTATTCTTATACAGAAATAAATGCTTCTGGAGAATATGTTGGTTTACCAGAAGGTCAAATGGGCAACAGTGAAGTTGGCCACATGAACATTGGTGCAGGTAGAGTTGTTTATCAATCTCTATCCTTAATTAATAAATATATAAAAGACGGTGCTTTTGCTAATAATAAAGAATATCAAGCCGCAATTGAACATGTTAAAAAGAATCATAGTAAATTACATATTTATGGTTTAACAAGTGATGGTGGAGTTCACTCTCACATTAACCACATTTTAGCCGCTATTGAAATGGCTAAAAATGCAGGATTAGATGATGTATTTGTTCACTGCTTTATGGATGGTAGAGATGTTGATCCTCAAGCAGGTGTTAAATATGTTGATATGATTCAAGCTAAGATGGATGAACTTCATTTTGGTCATATCGCTGATATTGGTGGTAGATATTGGGTCATGGATAGAGATAAGAACCTTGATAGAGTGGATGTTGCTTATCGTGTCATGGTTGATCATGATGGCCCATCATATGATGATTATCATGAATTCTTCAAAGAACAATATGCATACTTACCAACAACAGGTAGAGACGCAAGTGATGAATTTATCATTCCTCATTTTAATAAAAATGTAGATGGTAGAATCTCTGATAATGACGCTATTATCTTTATGAATTATCGTCCAGATAGAGCTATTCAAATTTCTACTTTATTTACAAATCCAGAATTCTATAAGAACCCACCTTTAAAGGAGGATGGCACTCCTGCATTTAAAGCATACGAACCTGTTCATAAATTAAGCAATATCTTCTATGTTTGCACAATGAAATATGCTGATAGTGTTAAAGGTAAGATTGCTTTCACACTTCCTAAATTAACTAATATATTAGGTCCTTGGTTAGCAGATAATGGTTATTCTCAATTAAGAATTGCAGAAACTGAGAAATACGCTCACGTAACATTCTTCTTTGATGGCACTGTTAACTATGATGGAGTAGAAAAACCAGAACTTAAGAACTGTCGTAGAGTGTTAATTAACTCTCCAAAAGTGGCAACATATGATCTTCAACCTGAAATGAGTGCATATAAAGTATTAGATGCATTAATTAAAGAATTAAACAAAAAAGATTTAGATGTAGTTATTCTTAACTTCGCTAACTGTGATATGGTTGGTCATACAGCAGTAGATAAAGCAGTTGTAAAAGCAGTGGAAACTGTTGATGAATGTGTTGGCAAAATCATTGATTGGTGTAATGAAAATGACGCTACATTAATGGTTACTGCAGATCATGGTAACGCTGAAGAAATTCTTGATAAAGATGGACGTCCATTTACTGCCCATACTACCAACTTAGTCCCATTCTGTATTAATAAAATTGGTTTAAACCTTGTTAAAGAAGGTGGTAAACTAGGTAATATCGCACCTACAATAATTGATTTACTTGGTGGTAATAAACCAAGTGATATGGATGAAGAATCTTTAATTATTCATTAATAAGGAGATATAAATAATGAAAGAAACAAATTTAAAATTTAATGAGTATCCATTTATTGTTCCTTCCCCTAAGAAGGTAACTAGTAAATTAGAAAAACTCGTCAATGAACTTACTGCTACCACTTCTTTAGAAGGTGGCTTAAAGGCTATCAAACATTGGAATAAATACACAGAAGAATTAACCACCCGTATGAGTGTTATCTATGTTTTATATACCATTGATACCACAAATAAAGCATATGCAGATGCTCAAGCTAAAATGGATGAATTATCTCCACTTGTGTCTAGCTATGCTAATAAATTCAATAAGTTCTTATCAACATGTTCTTATCGTAAAGATTTAGAAAATAAACTCGGAAGTTATTATTTCCAAATGATTGATAATTCCTTAAAAGCATTTGATGACAAAATTATTCCTGACATGATTGAAGAGAATAAACTTGTCTCTCAATATGAAGCCCTTAGAGGAGGCGCTCAAATTTCCTATAATGGTGGAATCTACAATCTTTCTGAAATGGGTAAATTCATGGAAGATAGAGATCAAGCAGTTAGAAAAAGTGCTGCAATTGCCTTTGATAAATGGCTTGGTGAACATAATGCTGAAATGGGTGATATCTATGACAAACTCGTTCAAATTCGTAATTCAATGGCCAAGAAACTTGGTTTTGATAACTATATCCCATTAGGTTATTTACGTTTAGGTCGTACTGATTATGACGCTAAATTAGTAGCAGGTTACCGTGACCAAATTGCAAAAGAAGTAGTCCCTATTTGTAATAAGTTATACAAAAAACAAATGAAAATGCTTGGTGTTAAAAAACCAGAATTCTTTGACTATAACGTTTCTTATAAAGACGGCAATCCAGTTCCAGCAGGAGACGCTAAATTTATCGTTAACACTGCTAAAAATATGTATAGCCAAATCTCTCCAGAAACAAAAGAATTCTTCAACTATATGTTAGATAATAACTTAATGGATCTTGAAGCAAGAAAAGGTAAAGCTCCTGGAGGATATTGCACAGGCTTTGATTTATATAAAGCTCCATTCATCTTCTCTAACTTCAATGGCACCAGTGGTGATGTTGATGTCTTAACTCATGAAGGCGGACATGCTTTCCAAGCTTATACTGCTTATAAGTTCATTAAAATCCCAGAATATAGAAACGCTACATTAGAGTCATGTGAAATTCACTCAATGAGTATGGAATTCTTCGCATGGCCATATGCTAAAGACTTCTTTGGCAAAGACGAAGAAAAATATCGTTACTTACATTTATGTAACGCTATTGAATTCCTTCCATATGGTATTACAGTAGATGAATTCCAACACTGGGTATATGAAAATCCAACTGCTTCACATGAACAAAGATGCGCAAAATGGAAAGAAATTGAAACTAAATACACCCCACATAAGACTTTCCAATCATGCCCAACATTAAATGGTGGTACATGGTGGCTTAGACAAGGTCATATCTTCTCTTCACCTTTCTATTACATTGATTACACTTTAGCTCAAGTAGTGGCCTTCCAATTCTTAGGCGAATCTCATAAAGACTATGACAAAGCATGGAAGAAATACTACAAACTTGTTAAATGCGGTGGTAAATATCCATTCGTTACTTTATTAGAAAAGAATCATATGAGAAATCCATTCACTGATGGAAACATCAAGAAAACATTCTCCGCAATTAATAAGATTTTAAAAGAATTCAACCTTGATAATTTCTAATTAATTATAAGGATAAAAAGAAAACCCAATCCGATGAAGAATTGGGTTTTATTTTTGTTTTGTTATATCTTACCAATCAAGTTTTGCCACAAATACGTTACAAATTGTTGAGATAGCAGCAAATGCTAATGTTAAGTATGGTCCCGCTAATAAGTGGTATGAATTAATTGTGGCCATCTTGTCATTTAATGAACAATATTCAACTTTCATTAACATAACTAAGATGATACCTGCTACGAAGCAAGCTGCAGAGCCAAGGATAAATAACATTTCTTTTCCTTTATTTGGTTGGAAGAATGGTAGTCCAGTAATTCCGGTAAATAATGCACCAACGGCTATTAACATATACCCGATAAAACTTGGCCAGATTCCTGCTTCATCTCCAATAGGCCCTTGGAAGAATATTTCTTGAGCACTATGAGGAACAGCGTTAATAGATAAGCAAGGAACAAACATCATTAAGATAGCTAATATAGCGAATGCAAATGATATCCACATAAACACAACGCTATTTAATGTTTCTTTTTGTTTGCTTTTATACATGCTTAACTCCTTTCATTTAATTTAAGTGGTGCGCGAGATGAGACTTGAACTCACACAGGGAAGCCTATACGCCCCTCAAACGTACGCGTCTACCAATTCCGCCACTCGCGCGAATATGCTTAATTATTCTATCAAATAATTTTTATAAGTAAAATACATCTATGCTATAAATCCAAATAATGGCATGAAAACATATGTCCATAACAAGAAATATGTAAGTAATGAACAAATATCAACAATTGTTGTGGTAATTGGGCCACACATAACTGCTGGATCAATTTTAATTTTCTTTGCCAAGAATGGTAAAGCGCAACCAAACATTCTTGAAATAATCATTGTGACAAATAATGTTAAGCCCACTAATGAAGAGATATATAAATTAATCATATTATGATCTTCAATACGCCATACTTCTGGATCAACTGTATAAGTTACTATCCCAACACTCATTTCAAACATCAACCAACCAAAAGCAAATAAGGAAATAATTCCTGCAATACATGCAGCAATTCTAAATTCTTTCCAGAATACTTTTTTTAAATCGCCCTTACCAAATTCTTCTAGAGCAATAGAACGAACAATAATAGTAGTGGTTTGGTTACCTGAGTTACCACCTGCATCCATAATTAATGGGGTAAATACACTTAAAAGTGCAAGATTTGCAATAGCAGATTCAAATCTAGAAAGAATCATAGTGGAGAAGATTTGAAGGACCATTAAAGCAATAATCCAAGGAACACATTTAATTAACATCTTATAAATAGGTGTTTTTAAATATGGTTCATCCATCGTGGAAACTTGGTTTAAGTGAGAAATATCTTCAGTAGCTTCTTCAACGATAATATCAACTACGTCATCAATGGTGATGATACCTATAATTTTGTTTTCTTTATTAACAACCGCCATTGCGTTAAGGTCATAACGTTTGAAGTCATTAGCGACTGCTTCTTGGTCATCATTTACATTACATGTAACAAAGTCTTCGTTCATGATGTCTTTTAAACATTCATCTTCTTTAGCAAAAAGTAAATCATCAAGGTCAACAGTACCTACCATATTTCTTTTAGAATCTCTTACAAAGATAGTTAAAATAGTAGCAGCATCCTTACCTTTTTCTCTTAAGTCTTTGATAGCATCCTTAACAGTAGTGGTTTGTTGCATCTCAATATATTCGGTAGTCATAACACTACCAGCAGTATTTTCTTCGTAATGAAGTAATTGGTTAATATCTTTTCTTAAATCTTGTGGGGCTACTTTTAAAATACGGTTAACTAGGTTAGCAGGATATTCTTCCATGCTATCTACGATATCGTCAGCAAAGGAGTTCTCTAAGATAGCGATAAGTTCTTTATCAGTAAAACTATTGATAATCTTTTCTTGTGTATCTGTATCTAATTCAGAAAAGATATCCGCTGCTATTTCGTTATCAGCAATTCTTAGGGTATACAAAATCACTGAAACATCTTCAGTACCATCAAGAGCTTCTGCAATATCGATGGATGGTGTAGTTTCAAACAAATCTTTTAACTCTTTACTACGTTTGTTTTTTGCTAAACTAACAAGAGTTTCTTGAAGTGAAATGATTTCTTCTTCCATTTTTAACCCCCAATTTACTTTATATTAATATAATTTATTTTGCACTACAAAAAATTTCACTAACAATAGTTAATGAAAATATATACGCTGTTTGCTATAATAGATTTCAAACAAAGAAGGTATTAAAAATGAAAGAAATTTTAGTTGAAACAAGTGCTAGACACATTCACGTTACCGAAGAACAATTTCATATCCTTTGTGGTAAAGACGCTGTCTTAGAAGTTAGAAGCAATCTTTCTCAACCAGGACAATTTGTCTCTACAACAAGATTAGAAATTGTAGGTCCAAAAAAATCAATCGCTAATGTATCAATCCTTGGTCCTTTTAGAAAAGCTGGACAAGTTGAAGTTAGTGCTACTGACGCAAGAACATTAGGTGTTCCATGTGCCATTAGAGAAAGTGGTGATATTGCTGGAACTCCAGGTGTCACTTTAGTGGGTCCTGCTGGAAGTCTAGTTTTAGAAGAAGGTTGTATCGTCGCTAAAAGACATATCCATATGACTCCAAATGATGCAGAAGAATTTGGTGTTAAAAATGGTGATATTGTCTCATTAGAAGTTAAAACAGACGCTAGAAGCTTAACATTTGGTGATGTTGTTGTAAGAGTTAGAGATGACTTTGCTCTTGCTTGCCACATTGATACAGATGAAAGTAATGCTGCTGGTTGTGCTGGTACAGTATTTGGGAAATTAATTAAATAATGGAAACATATCATATCCCACATACTGGAACATGTTCTAGAGAATCTGTTGTTGAAATAGAAGATGGTGTTATTGTTAGTGTTCGCTTTATCGGTGGATGTACTGGTAACACTCAAGGATTATCCGCTTTAGTTAAAGGTATGAAAGTGGATGATGCTATTTCTAGACTTAAAGGCATAAAATGCCGTGGTAATACTTCTTGCCCAGATCAACTCGCAAGAGGTTTAGAAAAAATAGTTAACAAATAATAACTATAAAATTTATAATATAAAACATAATCTTATCAAGAACTGCGTAATAGGAGATGTGAAAACGCAGTAGCAACTCTTCTTATTAGAAGTAAGTGCTCTCTTCTAGCAAGGTCCCACACCTTGAACGATAAGTAGGAACATTAAAAGATTTACCTTCCTACTTTTTGTGGGAAGGTTTTTATTTAGGAGTTTATCTATGAAACAAGAAAGAATCTTATTTACATCAGAATCCGTTAGTGAAGGTCATCCAGATAAATTATGTGATCAAATTTCTGATGCTGTACTTGATGCTTGTTTAGCAGTTGATCCACTTTCAAGAGTGGCATGTGAAGTATTCGCTACCGATAACAAGATTATTGTGGGTGGAGAAATCACATGTAATGGCGAAATTGATGTTAATAAAATAGTGAAAGATGTATTACGTGATGTTGGTTATGATTCTAAAGAATTAGTAACTGATTATCACACAGTGGAAATCATTAACTTAAATCACAAACAAAGTGCGGATATTTCTATGGGCGTAAGTCAATCTCTTCCTGAAGAAGTAGGAGCAGGAGACCAAGGCATTATGTTTGGTTATGCTACTAAAGAAACAGAAGGATATATGCCTTTAGCGATTACTATTGCCCATAAATTAGTAAGAGAAGCCACTAACTTAAGAAAACAAGGTAAATTTAAAGGTGCTAGACCTGATATGAAAAGCCAAGTTACTATTGATTACACTGATAAAAATCCAAGAATTGACACAATATTAATGTCAATCCAACATAATCCAGATATCAATGAAGAAGCATTTAAATCCTTTATTCATGAAAATATTATGAAGAAAGTCGCTATTTCATTTGGTTTAAATACCGACTTTAAAGTGTTAATAAATCCTACTGGTAGATTTGTTATAGGTGGTCCTGCTGGAGATACTGGATTAACAGGAAGAAAAATTATTGTAGATACATATGGAGGGAGTGCACCTCATGGAGGAGGAGCATTCTCTGGTAAAGACCCTACAAAAGTAGATAGAAGTGCAACATATATGGCTAGATATATCGCTAAAAACTTAGTAGCAGCAGATGTTGCAGATAAATTATTAGTCCAATTAAGCTACGCTATTGGAGTGAATTATCCAATTTCTATTAATGTAAATACGTTTGGAACATCTAAATATTCTGATGAAAAGATATTAGAAATTATTAATAAGGTATTTGATACTAGACCAGGCATGATTATTAAAAACTTCTCTTTAAGAAATCCAACGTTTAAATATCATGAAGTTAGTAATTATGGTCATTTTGGAAGACCTGATATTAAACTTCCTTGGGAAGCTTTAGATAAAGTAGATTCTATTAAATCTTTATTAAAATAAAAAAATAACTGATATAATAAAGGTATCAACCATTCCACCGAGATTTATTTGGAAAGGAGTGTACATATGAAATACCAAATTATCGGAAAAAACGTGGATATCACAGAAGGGATTTCCAGTGCTATCCAAAAGAAGATGTCACGTTTAGACAAATATTTTGTCGTGAACGATGATGTCGAATGCCGTGCAGTTGTCTCTACTCACGTTAATGTCCAAAAGGTTGAAATCACCGTATTTTTACCACAAATGACATTAAGAACAGAAGTTCGTGATTTAGACTTATATGCGGCAATTGACGAGGCCATTGATAAACTTGAAGGCCAAATGAGAAAGCTTAAAACTAGAATGGATCGTTCTAGTAAACGTGATTCTTTAGCGAAAGAAATTGACTTTGAACTTTTAGCTGAAGAAGAAAAAGCTTCTGAAGAAGATGTAGTAGTTAGAGCTAAATCTTATTATTTAACTCCAATGAATATTGAAGAAGCTATTACCAGAATGGAAGCTCTTGGACATAACTTCTTCGTATATTTAGATGAAGAAGATGATCGTATCTCTGTTGTTTATATTCGTGATGACGGTGGTTACGGAGTAATTCAAGCAGAAAATCCAATTAAGTAAGTTTCTTATTTAATAAGAAAGTGGGCATTTATTTGCTCACTTTTTTATTTTGTGTATAATAATTCCATATGAAATTATTAGCAACAGATTTAGATGGAACTCTTTTATATCCAAATAGATATAGAACTTGTATGCCTAAGAAAAACGCTAAATTCCTTCATAAATGGATTAATGAAGGTAATAAAGTTGTTTGTGTTTCTTCAAGAAGTTTATCTTTTAAACTTCTATTAGAGGAAGAGGTAGGTTTTCCATTAGATTTTATTGGTGCTAGTAGTGCCCAGATGTCTTTTGAAGGCAAAGTTATTAAAGATGAATCTCTTATTAATAAAGAGATAATAGAAATAGTGAATGAATTAGAAGAGAAATATCATCCTTTTGCTTTTATCGCAGTTACTAAATCACATCCATTCATTATTAAAACTACACATAAGAAATCTAAAGTCTTAGCAACTTTCTATCGTACATATTGGAAAGCACAAGGCAAAAAAGCAGAACGTTATTTATTGGATGCTACTTCTTTTGATAAAGCGTTAAAGGAAGATAAAGTGTATAAAGTAATGATATTCTTTGGTTTAAAACGTAAAAATAAGGCTTATTCTAAAGATGCTTCTAAAGAAATTAGAGAAAAATATCCCGCAATTGAGACAAGTTGGAGTAGAATAGTTATTGAACTTACACCATTAAACTGTAATAAAGCCGCTGGCTTAAAAGAATATTGTAAGTTAACTAATACCAATCCAAGTGATGTTTATGTTGTTGGGGATTCTGGTAATGATATATCTATGTTTAAGGAATTTCATGAACATAGTTATTGTTTAGCTCATGGCCATCCGAGTGCGAGGAAATACGCTAAGCATGTCATTCGCCGAGTCTATAACTTAGACAAACTTGTATTGAAGGGAGATAATTAATTTATGAATCAAACAAGCTCTTTTATTTTTAATGTATATCATTACTTACTCAACTTAAGAGATACATTAGAATATGTATTACCTAATGAACATCCTTTTGATGGTTATGAACAAAGAAAAAATATCATTGTTAACGGTGTTAAAGATGGAACAGCATTAGGAAACTTCTTTAAACAAAATAAAGAAACAGGAGATAAGATCTTAGATAAAATTAATGAAATGGTCAAAGATCTTTATAGTGATGAATCTAATGTCATCATTGTTAACAATGAAAGCAAAACCATTAGAGTGGATCACACTCAACATATTAAAATCTTTGAATATATTGTTGGATTAACAGAAAGTGTTAGAGATATCCTTTATGGATATTTAAGATACGCTGAACAACAAGGGCAAGGTGATGAAGATTTAAAACAACTTATCGCCGTTGATGAACATGTAACTAGAACATTAATTCCTATGTTAGTACTTAAAGATTTCTTTGCGTCATTTACAGAATTCCAAAAAGTCATGACTGAATCACAAGGCAAACCAACTCCACAATCTAACTTCATTGTCCAAAATGAAATTGTTAAATACGCTGGATATATCCGTTTCTCAAGAGCACATTGCCATTGTACAGATAATAAAACATTAGATGTATTAGATGAAATTAATGCTTTCTTAGAAATGACTGAAGGTAGAAGAGAAAGAAGAGATAATAAGCAATTTGATGTTTTATATAACGAATTAGTCGCTAAGGTTCAAACACTCTTTAATGAATCTATGGCTGTTTGGAGAGAAACATTCCCTAAAATATTAGATGCATATCGTGCATTTGAAGACGCTAAGAAAGCAGGTCAACCTGTTGAAGATAAGAAAGAAGGTAATCCTGCAGCATGAAGAAATTAAAAATAAGTGTATTTGAAATAGTTTGGTATTCTATTTGCGCTATTATCCTCCTTTGGGGACTTACCTATGTAGTACTTGGTTGTTTAGCTAAATACCTTCCAATCCCAAACGATAAAAATCCATTATTTCTTGCAGATGCTAGCTTTGCTAAGATATTCGGATTAGGATTCTTTGGTTGGGGATTAATTATTATTGGTATTGGTGCTCTTGCAGCAGTATTAGTGTTGATCTTAATTGCTAAAAGAGCAGATAGAGATACCGAAAAAGCCGCTAGAAGAGCTGCAAGACTTTCTAGAACAAATATGTTCACTGCTGAAGAAAATCCTCAAGTAGTGGACGCTAAATTTGAAGAAAAGTAATTCTTGTTTAAAACTTAAAATGAAGGGAGATTTCTCTCCCTTTTTATTTTTTTAATGATGTTATATGATTGACACATTAAATTATCAAAGTTTATTCTAAATTGGTAGTTCTATAAGAAAAGGTAGTAAGGAATGTAGTTAATGGAACAAGTAAAAAAGAAAAATAGAATATCAACTTGGATATTTTTAGCATTCTCCCTATTTACTAACTTTTTTATTTTGCTTCAAGCATCTTTGCCTGGCGATTCTTCTAGTGGTTTTTCTAATTTTATTTATTCAGTAATTAGAATAATCACTAATGGTAATGATTTAAGTCCTGCTACTTGGCAATATGATCCAAGTACTGAGCCAGTTAATCCTCCTTCAACTAGTTATAATTTTGAATTTATTGAGGTAGAGTCTGGAGTAGATATTAAAGATAAAACATATAAAGCAGAAGTTAATCAAACTCTTAATATATGGATTAAACAAGTAAATGTTCCTGATGGTGGAGTAACATTTACTGAAACATCCACAGACGAATCAGTCGCTTCTGTTAGTTGGGTAGGGAATCACATTAATATTGATTGTTTAAGTGTAGGCAATACTAGAATTACATTAACTGCAAACGACATATCACATTACTTAGACTTAACTATTATTGCAGAAGGTATTATCAATCATAAGAATACCCCATCAATTAAGAAAGCAATAAGAAAAGGAATAGGACATTTCTTACTATTTACAGTAGACGCTATATTTACATCCCTATTTTTAATTTATTTCTTTAAAGATAAAAACAAACTTAAGTTATGGCAGATTATTTGTATCTCAATCGCTATTGGTCTATTTATGGGAGCATTAACTGAAATAATCCAATACTTTGTTCCTGGTAGAGTTTTTGCATCTACTGATATTCTTATAGATTTCTCTGGTTATCTATTAGGAGCATTAATTATTTGGTTAATTATGTTTCAAATGGATATAAAGAAAAATAAAACTAAAGAAATCACTAATTAACTGAAAATATATTCTTATTACTTTAAAATATTAGTCATTTATTAAGAAGGTAATTGTTAAATAAAAATATTAATTAAGAAAGAAAACGTAAATCTACAGATTATACT
>JAZRZD010000008.1:0-21753 GCA_045601085.1 Bacilli bacterium
AATCAAAACCTTGAAGTCACTAAATTTGAAGAAAATTTATTAGATTTCAAAGAAAAGTTTGATAAAAACTACCAATTAGCAGGTCGTCAATTCCAAGAGGCTATTGCTGAAATTGATAAAACAGTGGATCATCTTTTAAAAGTTAAAAATAATTTACTTAGTTCTGAACGTAATTTACGTCTCGCTAATGATAAAGCTCAAGATTTAAGTATTAAACAATTAACAAAAAACACCCCCTCAATAGCGGAGATGTTTAAAAATAACAAAAAAGATTAGACTATTTCTCTAATGCTTCTTTTAGTTCGGTAACTGTTGAATATCTTTTTGTGTTTTTATCACAAATCAATTTTTCTCCTTCTTTGAAGGATTCTATTGTTTCTTCATTTGGAATATTTAGTTTGATGTCAAAAGGGAAACCTTTTTCGCGTACAATAGAGCGAAGGAAAATATTAATGGCTGTAGACATATTTAAACCTAATGATTCAAATATTTCTTCTGCGGCTTTTTTGATTTCACTGTCTATTCTAATATTCAAATTTGTTGACCCCATAAAATAGTCCTCATATTTATATAAACACGTTATGACATTGTCAATACATTGTCAACATAAATTCATAGTTCATAATTAATAAAAACCTCACCCTTTATCAGGATGAGGCCTTTCTTATTAAATACTGCTAATTATAACTTACGGTTATAGTATTCAACGATTTGTGATTCTTTAATATCGACAGGAAGTTCATTTCTTTCTGGTAATCTAACGAATGTACCAGTAAGTTTTTCCTTATCAACATTAACCCAACCACAATCTAATTTTTCAACTAAGAGTGATTCTTTAATAACTTTTAAGTCTTTAGAACCTTCTTTAATTGAAATGACATCATTAACATTACAAATAACGCTTGGGATATCAACTTTCTTACCATTAAGTTCGACGTGACCGTGGTTAACTAATTGTCTTGCGCCTCTTCTAGTGCGGGCAAAACCCATACGGTACACTAAGTTGTCTAAACGTGATTCAAGTAATTTCATGAAAGCAACGCCGGTAACTTCCTTACTCTTTAAAGCAATCATAAATAATCTACGGAATTGTCTTTCATTGACGTCATACATTTCTCTTAACTTTTGTTTTTCGATTAATTGAGCGCCATATTCAGAATTCTTTTTCTTACGATCTGGACCGTGTTGGCCTGGACCATATTTTCTCTTGTTTAATTCTTTTCCGGATTCAGATAATGAAAAATTAAGTCTACGAGATTTTTTCCATGTTGAACTTGTGTCTCTCATGATTATGTTTCCTTTCTTTATTTTACAAATAATGAATAGGTGTGAATTCCTTGTCCCGGATGTTTACATGATGGTTTCACCGCATAGCTTAGGTTACTTCTCTGTTAGTTTGTAAACGTCAGACGAACTGTATTCACATGCTGCATTAAATGCAAGTAATAATATATATGAATGTTTCATCTATTGCAAAGACTATTTGTGATTTTTGTATTTTTTACTGTTTTATGTGAAAAAAGTTATAGTTTAATTTATTAATTAATTGAAAATACAAATCAATTGTGAGATTATTTTTTACGTATAAGGAGATTTATTCAAAATGGGAAAAGTAATTTTCACAAAAGATGTAAATGAAATGTGTCCTGTTAAACAAGGATGCAATCATGGCCCTGCTCCAATCCCTGAAGAAGGTTTATGGGTTAAATCTAAAGAAATCAAAGATATTTCTGGTTTAAGCCATGGTATTGGATGGTGTGCCCCAGAACAAGGTGCTTGTAAATTAACATTAAATGTTAAAGAAGGCATTATTGAAGAAGCATTAGTAGAAACTATTGGTTGTTCAGGTATGACTCATAGTGCTGCTATGGCGGCAGAAATTTTACAAGGAAAGACATTATTAGAAGCTCTTAACACTGACTTAGTGTGTGACGCTATCAATACTGCGATGAGAGAAATCTTCCTCCAAATCGCATATGGACGTACACAAACAGCTTTCTCTGATAATGGTTTACCTGTTGGTAGTGGACTTGAAGATTTAGGTAAAGTCTTAAGAAGCCAAATCGGTACAATGTACGCTACAAAGAGCAAAGGTGTTAGATACCTTGAAATGACTGATGGCTATGTTTTAGAAATCGGTTTAGACAAAAATAACGAAGTTATCGGTTACAAATTCGTTAACTTAGGTAAGATGATGATGGCTATTAAAGCTGGCACCGATCCTAAAGAAGCTTATGAAAAATCAATTGGTCAATATGGTAGATTTGATGATGCCGTTAAAACCATTGATCCAAGAAAGGAGTAATGATTATGTCAGAATTATTTGAAAACTACGAACGTAGAGAAAAAGGCATTAATGATTGCTTAAAAGCAAATGGTTTCTCTTCTATTGAAGAAACAAAAGACTATTGCGCTAAATTTGGTTTAGATCCATACAAAATCGTTAAAGAAACTCAACCAATCGCATTTGAAGATGCTGGCTGGGCTTATACATTAGGTTGTGCTTTAGCACTTAAACGTGGTGTTAAAACCGCTGAAGAAGCTGCACAAGTTATTGGTGAAGGCTTACAAGCTTTCTGTGTTCCTGGTTCTGTTGCCGCTAACCGTGAAGTTGGTTTAGGTCATGGTAACTTAGCAGGTATGTTACTTAACGACTCTGTTACATGTTTCTGTTTCTTAGCAGGACATGAAAGTTTTGCTGCTGCTGAAGGTGCTATTAAAATTGCATTAAACGCAAATAAAGCAAGAAACGTCCCATTAAAAGTTATTCTTAATGGTTTAGGAAAAGACGCTGCTTATATTATTTCCCGTATTAATGGCTTTACATATGTAAAGACTGAATATGATTATTATTCAGAAACCGTCAAAATCGTTGAAGAAATTCCATTCTCTGATGGCCCAAGAAGTGCTATTAGATGTTATGGTACAAACGATGTTGGTGAAGGTGTTGCTATTATGAAAATGGAAAAAGTTGGTGTTTCCATTACTGGTAACTCAACTAACCCAACAAGATTCCAACATCCAACCGCAGGTATTTACCATAAATGGTGTTATGACCATGGTGTCAAATACTTCTCCGTTGCAAGTGGTGGTGGTACAGGTCGTACACTTCACCCAGATAACATGGCCGCTGGTCCAGCAAGCTATGGTATGACTGATACAATGGGTCGTATGCATGGTGATGCTCAATTCGCTGGTTCTAGTTCTGTTCCTGCTCACGTAGAAATGATGGGCTTCATCGGTATGGGCAATAACCCAATGGTTGGTGCAACTGTTGCATGTGCTGTTGGTGTTTACCAAGCATTAAAGAAGTAATTTAACTTATATTCAAAAATTGAGATCTTATTTATAAGGTCTCTTTTTTTATTGCTAATATAAAATTATAATGATAGAATTATATCAATAAAATTAATGAGGTAAATTATGGAAATCATCGCATCTACATTATTAAGAAATAAATATAATGAAATATCAAAAAAATGTAAAAAGAATAACGAACCTATATATTTAACAAAAAATGGTGAGGGTGATCTAGTTTTAATGTCTATCGAATATTATGAAAGTAGAGAAAGATTTTTAAAATTAAAAGAAGAATTACTTGATATTGAATTTAAACGTCTAAGTGGGGTAAAAGATTATTCAATTAATGAAGTTGAAGAAGATATTAAGAAAATATTGGGTTTATGAAATATAGCATTTTAATATCAGAAGATGCTAAGAATTCAATTCTAGAATCAATGAGATTTTTAGCAAATGTAAACAAAAATTCTGCTAAAGAAGAATTACAAAAAATACTTAAAGAAATATCTTCATTAGAAGAATTCCCATTAAGACATAGCGTCGTACCAAATTTATTAATTTTAGGAAGACAAACTTATAAGTTTGTTTTATCTAATGGCCGACACATCATTTTATATAACGTTTCAGGCACAAATGTTTTTGTTAACAAATTTCTTGGTGCAAGAAAAGACAATAAAATTATTAATGATTTTATTTAAGTTTTTTAGCAAATAGATGTTTCTAAAGAGATTATTAATGAGATTTATTTTGTATCTCCAAGTGGATTTAAAATTGAATAACTAATATTAGTTAAGTGATCACCAATACGTTCAAATTCTGTAACTAAGGAAGAATAAAATGGTGTTAGGTCATTATTACATTTTTTAGCTTTCATTCTTTCATAATGATCAGTCGCCATTTGTTTGGTTAATTTATCTGTTTGAGATTCTAAATCTAATAATTCTGCTAACTCATTAGTGTCTTTGTTAGCAAATATCTCTTTAGTTAATACAAACATCTTATTAAGAACGTCATCAATTTTATTGATATCTTCAATAGCATCAGCGGAGTAATATAAATCTTTACTATCCATATCTTTATACATGTTTAAAAAGTTAATAGCGTGGTCACCTATACGTTCAATATCGTTAATAACATGGAAATAAGCACCAATCTTTTTCTCACTTGATGGTTGTACTTTAGAAGATAAATTAATTAAAAAGTCAGTAATTCTTTTATTTAAATAGTCTATTTGACTTTCTATATCAGGCATTTTGCTCATCACTTTAGTGTCTTTATTTTTAATTAAGTTAATCGAGTTTGTATAGTTTTGATACGCTAAATCAAACATGTTAATAATCTCTTTTTTAACTTGCATAGAGGCAATATTAGGAGAATTTAATAATTTGTTATCGATATAGTGTACTGTTTTTGCTAATTCATCATTAGATTTATCTCTAATCACTTTAGTGAATAACTTAATACTAGGATTTAAAAATGGAATTAATAAAGGCATAAATATAACGTTATAAAACACAGTAAATAAGGCTATTGGTAGTTCATCACTTCCATTAATCGCAAAGAAATGTAAACCATCAGTAATAGGAGTTTCAAATATCGCTAATATAATTAGCATTATTATTGATGTGATTGATCTTAAAAAGAAAGCAGTAACAGCTGCTCTTTTACCTTGAGTGTTCCCCCCTAAAGAGGTTAACAACGTAGTGGCAACGGTTCCTAAAGTAGCTCCTAAAGCTAAATATAAACCAGAAGATAATCCAAGAGCGGTACTACCAACCATAGCAATTACAATTGATGTAACTGCGCTACTAGATTGAATAATTGCGGTAATTAATACACCAATTATAAATAATAGTGGTCCAAAGTTAATCGTGCTAAACATAGTTTGACAGAATGAAGTAATGTCTGCGTTTTTAAAGGCATCTTTCATAACTGCCAAGCCAAAGAATAAGAATCCTAAACCAGTTAAGATTTCACCAATATTCTTAACTTTTTCATTCTTGAAAAACATCATTATTACGCCAACAAATGCGAATAATAAGAAATAAATAGAAATAGATAATGATGAAAATGATGCAAGAACACCAGTAACAGTGGTGCCGATATATGCGCCTAACATTACGCATAAACCTTGATATAAAGTCATTGCTCCTACATTAATAAAACCAATAACCATAGCGTTAGTTGCGTCACTAGATTGGATTCCTGCTGTAACAACAGCCCCAATTCCTAAACTAACAAAAGGTTTATCGTGAGTTTTCTTAAAAAAACGTCTTATACCATGTCCAATAGATTTTTTTAATCCAGATGACATGAGTTTCATACCTACTAATAAGACTGAAATGCCTACCAATAGATAAACTATATCTTTGATCAATTCTTCCATCGTAGTTATTTTAGAAATAATTTCTTTATAAGTAAAATATGTAAATGTTATAATAAGTATAAGTAAAAGATTATGACAATTAGACATTTAAATACATTTGTAACTGTTTGTGAATTAAAATCCATTAGTAAAGCCGCTATCAAACTTAATGTTGCCCAACCTGCAGTAAGCCAAACAATTGCAGAATTAGAAAGATATTATGGTGTGCCTTTATTCTTAAGAATAAATAATAAGATATTTTTAACTCCTGAAGCAGAAGATCTTTGTAGAAAAGCTAGAGAAATAATTAACTCATTTAATGAATTTCATGATTTAGCTAAATCTAAAGAAGTACACCCATCCCTTACTATTGGAGCATCCTTAACAGTAGCGACTATTTATTTATCAAAAATAATTAAAACAATTAATGAAAAATTTAGTAATTTCAATTTAAAAGTTAAAGTAAATAACGCTTTAGAAATTCAACAACAAATTGAAAATGGCATTATTGACTTCGCTATTATTGAAGGTAAACCTTCATTACCAGATATTGCCTACGATATGATAAAAAAAGATAAGCTTGTATTTGTTACAAGTAACGACTTTGATATTCCTAAAACTATTTCATTAAGTGATGTTACAAAATATCCATTATTAACTAGAGAAAAAGGTAGTTTTTCTAGAGACTATTTAGCGAATAAAATCGGTTTAGATATGTCTCCTATGTTAGAGTCAAATAGTAATCAATCCATTATTACATCTTGTATTTCTGGTGCGGGTATTGCCTTTTTACCCAGATTAATCGTGGAAAAGTATTTAAAAGAGAAAAGTTTAAAAGAAGTTAAAATTAAAAACTTTGATTTAGGCTCTTTTACTTCACTTATTTGGTATGAAAAAAGAAAATTCTCTAAAGCGTTTACATCAGTAATTGATGAAATTAAAGAGATAATTTCTTTAAACGTGAAAGAAAGTGAATAAAACATATATGTATTACTTTTTATTTTATAAAAGTGATAGTAATATTTATTAAATAGAAGAGGTAATCTTATGAAAGCAAAATTCTCCCTTATGTTATTAATTCCTATGTTATTTGCTTGTAGCACTGACCCAGGAACTAACAAATTTGATGACGCTATTGATTTAGGTCAATTAGGAACAAAATCATGTAATGCAGTGCCATTTCAAAATGATGATGCCCATGTCATAATTCCATATTTATATAAAATAGAAGTACAAAATCCTATTACTTTTAATGCTGAAGATTATAAAGCATTCTGTGTAACAGTTATTGATTCAGACGCGAGCTATGAAAACTATACCGCTCATGTTGATTTTGTATTTTATGATAGTGAATATAAAGAAATTCCAACAATTAGTTATGGAAATTTCATGGTTAAATACGAAGGTTATCCTCAAGAAGAGATAGGTGACATAGGACGCGGATGCGCCTTAGTGGAAGGTGATATTGCTCCAGGTACTTATTATTTCTCAATTACACTAAGAGAAGAAGCCCAAAACGATCATTACGATGCCTGGGTTGCAGACACATTAGGCGATTAATTACTTTTATTTTCTACATTTATATAATTTGTGGTAATATACTCACAAATATTGGTGAATTATGAATTACTTAAACAATGATAAAAATAGCTTAGAATTAGAACTTTCTAACTTAAAAAAAGAATATGAGAACTTTAAATCTCTTAATCTTTCTTTAAATATGGCTAGAGGTAAACCATCAAAAGCTCAACTTGATTTATCAAAAGGTATGTTAGACACACTTAATTCATCAAGCGATTTAAACGCTGAAGATGGCACTGATTGTAGAAATTATGGCATTTTAAGTGGTATTAATGAATGTAAAAAGTTATTAAGTGACATTATAAATGTTGATCCTAAAAATCTAATTGTTTTTGGTAATTCATCATTAAAAATTATGTATGATTGCATTGCTCATGCATTTGTTAGTGGTGTATGTGGATCTACCCCATGGTCAAAATTAGATAAAGTTAAATGGTTATGTCCAGTTCCTGGATATGATAGACATTTTGCTATATGCGAATTCTTAAACATTGAAATGATTAATATTCCAATGCACGAAGATGGTCCTGATATGGATATGATTGAAGAATTAGTCTCTAAAGATGAATCTGTTAAAGGCATATGGTGTGTTCCTAAATATTCAAACCCTGATGGTATTAGTTATTCTGATGAAGTTGTTAAAAGATTCGCAAAATTAACTCCAAAAACTAAAGATTTTAGAATTTATTGGGATAATGCTTATACAGTTCATCATTTATATAATGGTAAAGAAGATTCTATTTTAAATATTCTTGATGAATGTAATAAAGCTGGTAATCCAGATATGGTTTATATTTTTACCAGCACAAGTAAGATATCTTTCCCAGGTAGTGGGGTTGCCGCTTTAGCGACAAGTGATAACAATATCAGAGATATCCTTGCTAATTTAACTGTCCAAACTATTGGTTATGATAAGATCAATCAACTTAGACATGTAAGATTCTTTAAAGATATTAACGGTATAACCGCTCAAATGATCAAACATGCAGAATTATTAAGACCAAAATTCCAATTAGTAGAAGATATTTTAGATAACAATGTTGTTAATCTAGGTATTGCTAAATATGTTAAACCTCATGGTGGATATTTTATTTCTTTATTTGTAAATAAAGGATGTGCCACTAGAGTGTATAACTTATGTAAAGAAGCAGGATTATTATTAACTCCAGCAGGAGCAGCATATCCATATCATAAGGATATTGATGATTCTAATTTAAGAATTGCTCCATCCTTCCCTCCACTTAATGAATTAAAATTAGCTACAGAATTATTGTGTTTAACTATAAAAATAGCCTCTATTGAGCAACATCTTGCTTCAATAAACTAATTTTATGAAATAAACCTTGTTTTTAGTGCCTCATCTTGTTAGTATTAATAACGGTAAAACTTTTAAACCAATACGAGATATTGGCAAGGTTGATGACTTTAATTTAAATTTAGTTAGTAATCATCTTGCACTCGTATGCAAGATTTTTTTGTTAAGGAGGTAGATGAAAATGGCTAATTTAATTCAAATTATGGATGAAACCGCTGTTACTCGTTCTTTAGCAAGAATTACTCATGAAATTTTAGAACATGACGATGGTGGTAATGATATTTGTGTTATTGGTATTAAATCCCGTGGCACAGAAATCGCAAAGATATTGCTTAATAATATTAAGAAATTTGCAGGAATAGATATTCCATATGGTGAAATTGATGTCACCATGTTTAGAGATGATATTTCTGAAGAAGATAAAAAGCTTAAAGCTACTCCTTCAAATATTCCT
Source organism: Bacilli bacterium (assembly GCA_045601085.1). Taxonomy (GTDB): domain Bacteria; phylum Bacillota_I; class Bacilli_A; order RFN20; family CAG-826; genus JAZRZD01. The sequence goes on from JAZRZD010000008.1 coordinate 9,016, forward strand.
TTTGATGTTAATAATAAAACCATCATTTTAGTGGATGATGTCTTATATACTGGACGTACAGTAAGAGCTGCTATAGAAGGTATATTCTCTTTAGGAAGACCAAAAAATGTCCAATTTGCGGTGTTAATTGATCGTGGACATAGAGAACTTCCTATCCGTCCTGACTATGTAGGTAAGAACGTTCCTTCTAGTAAAGATGAAAGAGTAACCGTTAAATTTGTTAATACTGATGGCGAAACTGGAGTTTATATTTCTAGGTAATGATTATGGAAAAGATAAACGCTAACATTATTAATAAAGATTTAATAGGGGAAGAAGTTTCTTGTTTTCTTATTCATCAAGATAATTGCGTTTATAACAATAATAAATATACTTTTATTCCTGGTTTCTTTGATGTTCATGTTCATTTTAGAGAACCAGGTTTTTCTTATAAAGAAACTATTAAAGAAGGTAGTTTAGCTGCCGCTCATGGTGGTTATTCTTTAGTGGCTAGCATGCCTAATTTAAACCCTGTCTCTGATACAGTGGAACACATTAAAATGCAACAAGATATCATAGATAAAGATGCTTATATTAAGGTATTACCTTATGGATCTATTTCTATTAACCAAAAAGGTGAAGAACTTTCCCCATTAGAAGATACTGCAAAACTAGTTTTTGCCTTCTCTGATGATGGAAAAGGTGTGCAAAATGAAAACTTAATGAAAGAGGCTATGTTATTAGCAAAGAAATTAAATAAAGTCATCGTTGCTCATTGTGAAGTAAATTCATTACTTAAAGGTGGATATATTCATGATGGAGAATACGCTAAAAAACATCATCATTTAGGAATTTGTTCCGCTAGTGAATATGAACAAATTGCAAGAGACATAAAATTAGCAAAGCTAACAGGATGTAAATATCATGTTTGTCATATTTCTACAAAAGAAAGTGTGGAATTAATTAGACAAGCAAAAGCTGATGGCGTGGATATTACATGTGAAACTGCTCCACATTATTTATTATTAAATGAATCTGATTTACAAGAATCTGGAGATTTTAAAATGAATCCTCCTATAAGGAGTATAGAAGATCAACAAGCTTTAATTGAAGGCATTAAAGATGGCACAATTGATATGATTGCGACTGATCATGCTCCTCATAGTAAAGAAGAAAAATCAAAAGGATTGAAAGATTCCCCATTTGGTATTAGTGGAATAGATATTGCTTTCCCACTTCTTTATACCTATCTAGTGAAGAAAAACATTATTTCAATGGATAAATTAATTGAATTATTAGTGATAAATCCAAGAAAGAGATTTTCTATTCCTTTTGATGGAAGTTTTTCTATCTGGGATTTATCTAAAGAATATAAAATTGATGAATCTTGCTTTTTAAGCAAGGGTAAATCATCTCCATTTAAAGGATATAAAGTCTATGGAGAAAATTTGTTGACGGTGATTAATCAAAAAATTGCTTATAAAAAATAGGAGAAAAAGTTATGGCAAAAAGAAAAGATTTAAAGAAAATTCTCATTATTGGTTCAGGACCTATTGTTATTGGTCAGGCCGCAGAATTTGACTATGCAGGAACTCAAGCTTGTCTTGCATTAAAAGAAGAAGGATATGAAGTTATTTTAGTTAACTCTAATCCTGCAACAATTATGACAGACACAATTATTGCGGATAAAGTTTACATGGAACCATTAACCTTGGAATATATCGCTAAGATACTTCGTTATGAACGTCCAGACGCTATTATTCCAGGTATTGGAGGACAAACTGGTCTCAACCTTGCTATGCAATTAGAGAAAAAAGGTGTCTTAAAAGAATGTAATGTTGAACTTTTAGGTACAAGTTCTGAATCTATTGAAAGAGCGGAAGATAGAGAATTATTTAAAGAAATGTGCGAATCAATTAATGAACCAGTTATTCCTAGTGAAATTACTTATTCTATTGAAGAAGCTAAAAAAGCCGCTTTAGATATTGGTTATCCAGTTGTCTTAAGACCAGCATTTACATTAGGTGGCACTGGTGGCGGATTCGCTAATAATGAAGCTGAATTACTTAAAATCGCTAATAATGCCTTCACATTATCTCCTGTACATCAAGTTTTAGTAGAAAAAAGTGTTCGTGGTTATAAAGAAATTGAATTTGAAGTTATGAGAGATACTTCAGATCACGCTATTACCATTTGTGGTATGGAAAATGTTGATCCTGTTGGTGTCCATACTGGTGATAGTATCGTTGTTGCTCCAATTATGTCATTAAGTGAACATGATTATAAAATGCTTAACGATTCTGCTTTAAAAATTATTAAAGAATTAAAGATTGCTGGTGGATGTAATGTCCAATTTGCACTTGATCCTAACTCAAGTAAATATTATTTAATTGAAGTAAATCCTCGTGTTTCTCGTTCATCTGCTTTAGCAAGTAAAGCTAGTGGATATCCAATTGCTAGAGTAACCGCTAAAATTGCTGTCGGTATGAAACTTGAAGATATTCCAGTTGCTGGTGGAACTGCGGCAATTGAACCATCCCTTGATTATGTAATTGCAAAATTCCCACGTTTCCCATTTGATAAATTCACTAATGCTAACAATTCATTAGGAACCCAAATGAAAGCCACTGGTGAAGTTATGGGCATTGGTACTTCTTTAGAAGAATGCTTACTTAAATCTGTTAGATCACTTGAAACTGGTGTAACTCATTTATATAAACATAAATTTGATTCATTATCTGATAAAGAAATCTTAGATTATATTTCTGATTTTAAAGATGATGTGATATACGGCATTACCGAATTATTTAGAAGAGGTATTAGTGTAGATAGACTCCATGAAATCACTAAGATTACTTCTTTATTCCTAGAAGCAATTAAAAACATTGTTGATATGGAAAATAATTTAAAAGATAAACCATTTGATTTAGAAACATTAAAGAGTGCAAAATGCATGGGTTTTGCAGATAAATTCATCGCTAAGTTATGGAAATGTAAAGAAATTGAAGTCTATAACTTACGTTTAGAAAATAATATTACCCCAGTATTTAAAATGGTAGATACCCTCCATACTGGTAAATATATTGCCTACTTATATAGCACATACGCAAACTTAAAGAATGATAAATATAAAAACGAATCAATTATCACTGATAAGAAAAAGATTGTTGTTCTTGGAGCAGGCCCTATTAGAATTGGACAAGGTGTAGAATTCGATTATTCTACAGTCCACGCTGTTCAAACAATTAAAAGAGCAGGTTACGAAGCTATTATTATAAATAATAATCCAGAGACTGTTTCTACTGATTATACAACCGCTGATAAGTTATATTTTGAACCATTAACTCCAGAAGATGTTATGGCTATTATTAATATAGAAAAACCATTAGGAGTTATTGCTTCTTTAGGTGGACAAACCGCTATTAACTTAGCAGAACCACTTAGAAAAAGAGGTGTAAAAATCATTGGTACTGATTGTGATGCTATTGATAAAGCAGAAAATAGAGATTCTTTTGAAAAAGTATTAACTGATTTACATATTCCTCAACCAGAAGGTGCAGCAGTTACTAGTATTCCTGAAGGTGTTAAAACCGCTGAAAGAATTGGCTATCCAGTATTAGTGAGACCAAGTTTCGTCTTAGGTGGTAGAGCAATGCAAATCGTAGCAAATGAAGAGCAATTAAGACATTATTTAAAAACCGCTGTAGAAATTGATGAAGATAAACCAGTTTTAGTAGATAAATATATCTTAGGTAAAGAAGTCGAAATCGACGCTATTTGTGATGGACATGATGTATTTGTGCCTGGAATTATGGAACTTGTTGAAAAAACAGGTATTCACTCAGGTGACTCTATTTCTGTTTATCCAACTTTCTCAATCTCTAACAAAGTTAAAGGTATTATCTTACAATACGCCAAGAAATTAGGTTTAGGTATTGGAATTATTGGTTTATTTAACATTCAATTCATTGTTGATGCTGATGATAATGTCTTCATTATTGAAGTTAATCCAAGAAGTAGTAGAACTGTTCCATTCCTTTCTAAAGCAACAGGCTTCTCTTTGGCAGATATTGCTACAGAAGTTATATTAGGTAAAACATTAAAAGAATTAGGTATATTTGATATCTATCCTACTGAAAAGAAGAGATGGTATGTTAAAGTCCCAGTCTTCTCATTTAATAAGATTAGAGGATTAGATGCTTATTTATCCCCTGAAATGAAGTCAACTGGTGAAGCAATTGGCTACGATGATAAACTTAACCGTGCTTTATTTAAAGCGTTACAAGCTAGTGGCATGAAAGTGCAAAATTATGGCACAATTTTATGCACAATCGCTGATAAAGATAAAACAGAAGCTTTGACGTTAATTAGAAGATTCTATGAATTAGGATTTAATATTGAAGCCACAGAAGGAACCGCTAATTTCTTAAAAGAAAATGGCATTAGAACTCATATTGTTCAAAAGATCAGTGATGGTGATAATGAAATTATCGATAAAATAATTGATAGACATTACGCTTATGTTATTAATACTCAAGATGTCTCTGTTACTGGAGAACAAAAAGATGGTTATAAGATTAGAAAAGCCGCTATTGAAACTAACGTCACATTATTCTCATCTTTAGATACTGTAAGAGTTTTATTAGATGTCTTAGATGAGACAACTCTTAAGATTTCCACAATTGATGCATAATTATGAAGCAAAGTATATTTGAAATCGTATCTAACATTAAACTAACAAATAATGTTTATAAAATAACCTTAAAAGGAGATGCATCTAGTTGTCTTCGCCCTGGTAGTTTTGTAAATATTAAGTTAGATGGTTTATTTTTGCGTAGACCAATTTCCGTTAATGATGTTAATGGTGATGAATTAACTCTTATATATAAAGTTGTAGGAAAAGGAACTGAATATCTTGCATCTTTAAATAGTGGTAAATTAGATTTATTAACAGACTTAGGAAATGGTTATAACAGTAAAAATAGTGGAGATTTGCCACTATTAATTGGTGGAGGAGTAGGAGTTCCTCCATTATATTTACTTGCTAAAGAGTTAATAAAAGAAAATAAGAAAATTTCTGTTATTTTAGGTTTTAACACTAAAGATGAAATCTTCTATGAACAAGAATTTAAAGATCTTGGCTGTGAAGTATATGTAACTACAGTAGATGGAAGTTATGGAATTAAAGGTTTTGTTACTTCCGCTATGGAATTAGTGAAATACACATATACATATTCTTGTGGACCATTACCTATGTTAAAAGCAGTATTTAACGCTAGCACAACTAGTGGTGAATATTCTTTTGAAGAAAGAATGGGTTGTGGTTTTGGAGCATGTATGGGATGTAGTTGTAAAACTAACTTTGGCAACAAAAGAATCTGTAAAGATGGTCCAGTATTTGTAAAGGAGGAAATATTATGGTAGACACTAAAGTTAATTTATGTGGCATTGAAATTGATAATCCTATTATTCCCGCCAGTGGAACATTTGGTTATGGTTATGAATTTGCTGAACTTTACGATATTAATATCTTAGGTACTTTTTCCTTTAAAGGAACTACTAAAGAACCTAGATTTGGCAATCCAACACCACGTATTGCAGAATGTAAAGCAGGAATGATCAACTGTGTTGGTTTACAAAATCCTGGTGTAGATAAAGTTATTAATGAAGAATTACCAAAATTAAATAAAGTTTTTCATAAGAAAGTAATGGCTAATGTTTCAGGATTCGCTATTGATGAATTTGTAGAAACATGTAAGAAATTAGATGAATGTGAATCCGTTGGTTGGATTGAAGTTAACATTTCATGTCCTAATGTTCATGGTGGTGGAATGGCATTTGGCACTAATCCTGAAAGTGCTAAAGAAGTTACTAAAGCAGTTAAAAAAGTCTGCAAAAAGCCAGTAATTATTAAATTATCACCTAATGTTACAAATATTGTAGAAATTGCTAAAGCTTGTGAAGAAGCAGGAGCAGATGCTATTTCTTTAATCAATACTGTACTTGGTATGAGAATAGATATTGCAAGAAGAAAACCTGTAGTTGCTAATACTTATGGAGGATATTCTGGAGATGGAATATTCCCATTAGCACTTAGAATGGTTCATCAAGTTGCCCATGCAGTTAACATTCCAGTTATTGGTATGGGTGGTGTTTCTAGTGCAGAAGATGTTATTGAAATGATGTTAGCAGGAGCAACTGCTGTTGAAATTGGTGCTGCTAATTTAGTGGATCCATTTATCTGTCAAAAAATTATCAATGACTTACCTAAAGTTATGGAAAAATATAAAATCGAGTCTTTAAAAGAAATAATAGGAGGATGTAAATAATGGGAAAAGACGTCATTATTGCTTGTGATTTTGACAGCAAAGAAAAGACATTAAGTTTCTTAGACTTATTTAAAGAAAGGAAACCATTTGTAAAAATTGGTATGGAACTTTTTTATGCAGAAGGTCCATCAATTGTTAAAGAAATTAAAGCTAGAGGTCATAAAATATTTTTAGATTTAAAACTTCACGATATTCCTAATACTGTTAAAAAATCCATGTCAGTATTAAGAAATCTTGATGTAGATATGACTAACTTACACGCTAGCGGGACTAAACGTATGATGAGTGCTGCTATTGAAGGGTTAACTAGAAGTGATGGTACTAGACCAATCTTAATCGCCGTTACTCAATTAACTTCTACTGACCAAGAAAGTATGGAAACTGATTTATTAATCAAAGAACCAATTGATAAAGTTGTTATGCATTACGCTAAAAATGCTAAAGATGCTGGATTAGATGGAGTTGTTTGCTCCCCATTAGAAGCAGAAAAAGTACATTCAACCTGTGGTAAAGACTTTATTACAGTTACTCCAGGAGTGAGATTCGCTGATGGTGATATAGGTGATCAAAAAAGAGTTATGACACCAAGCGAAGCGAAAAAAATCGGCAGTGACTACATAGTAGTGGGTAGACCAATTACTCAAGCTAGTGATCCTGTTGAAGCATATAATAGATGTGTTAAAGAATTTATTGATTAAGGAGAAAGACAATGAATAAAGAAGAAATTGCAACATTAATTGCGAAAGATTTATTATCAATCAAAGCTATTTTCTTACGTCCAGAAGAACCATTTACTTGGGCAAGCGGTATTAAAAGTCCTATTTACTGCGATAACCGTTTAACATTAACTGCTCCAAAAGTAAGAGATGATGTAGAAAACGCTTTAGCGGAAGTTATTAAAGAAAATTATCCTGATGTTGAAGTTTTAATGGGAACTTCTACAGCTGGTATTGCTCACGCTGCTATTACTGGTCACATTATGAACTTACCTATGGGTTATGTCAGAAGTGGCGCTAAAGACCATGGTAGAGGAAATCAAATTGAAGGTAAACTTCTTCCAGGACAAAAAGTAGTTGTAGTAGAAGATTTAATTTCTACTGGTGGAAGCTGTATTGAAGTTGTTGAAGTTTTACGTGAAGCAGGCGCTGATGTCCTTGGTATTGTAAGTATTTATACTTATGGTATGAAAAAAGGTTTAGAAAGATTAGCAGCCGCTAATGTTAAAAACATTTCATTAACAAACTTTGATGTTGTTGTTAAAACCGCTGTTAGTGAAGGCTATATTAAAGCAGAAGATGAAGCTAGATTACTTAAATTTAGAGATAATCCAAGTGATGAAAGCTGGATTAAAGGTAATAACTAATGAAAAGTGTTATTGATATTATTGATTTATCTAAAGAAGAAATTGATTCTTTAATCCAAACTGCTTTAGACATTATTAACAATCCAATTAAATATAGTGAAGTTTGTAAAGGTAAAAAACTTGCCACATTATTTTTTGAACCTTCCACAAGAACTAGATTATCTTTTACTAGCGCAATGATGGAACTCGGTGGTAATGTTCTTGGCTTTTCAGAAGCTTCAAGTTCATCAACTGCAAAAGGGGAAAGCGTAGCAGATACTATTAAAGTTGTATCTTGTTTTGCTGATATTATTGCTATGAGACATCCAAAGGATGGTGCTGCTTTAGTAGGAGCAATTAACACTAGTGTTCCATTAATTAATGCCGGTGATGGTGGACATTGTCATCCAACTCAAACATTAACTGATTTATTCACAATTTACCGTGAAAAAGGTGGTTTTGATAACCTAACTGTGGGTATATGTGGAGATTTAAAATATGGTCGTACAGTCCACTCATTAATCGCCGCATTATCAAGATATAAAAACATCAAACTTGTGCTTATTTCTCCAGATGAATTAAAAATTCCTTCATATGTTAAAGAAGATATAATTAACAAAAATAACATGGAATATATTGAAGTATCTTCTTTAGAAGAAAACATTGATAAACTTGATGTTTTATATATGACAAGAATTCAAAGAGAAAGATTCTTTGATCCTGAAGAATATAATAGACTCAAAAATAGTTATCTTCTTGATGTAAATAAAATGTCTCTTGCTAAAAAAGATATGATTGTTCTTCATCCATTACCAAGAGTTAATGAAATTAGTGTCAAAGTGGATGATGACCCAAGAGCCTGTTATTTTAAACAAGTATTAAACGGAAAATATATCCGTATGGCCCTTATATTAAAATTATTAGAAGAGGCTAAAAATAACCCTGTTAAAGAACCTTTATATAATAAAGATGAAATTAGAACTGACTTAATCTGTGATAATCCTAGATGTATTAGTCAATTTGAACAAGAACATGAACATAAATTTATTTGTGTTGATAAACAAAAAGGAATTTATAAATGTATTTACTGCGAGAAGACAGTTAATATAATTAAATAGTAAGGAGCAATTAGCTTATGTACAAAAATGAATATTTAAACAAAATTTTAGAAGATGTTAAAACAAAGTATTCTAATGAAAAAGAATTTATCCAAGCAGTGGAAGAATTCTTAGATTCTATGGATTTTATTGTTGATAAAGATCCACGTATCGAATCTAACGCAATCTTTGAAAGATTAATTGTTCCAGAAAGAATTATTACTTTTAGAGTCCCTTGGGTTGATGATAATGGAAAAATTCAAGTTAATACCGGCTATAGAGTCCAATTCAATAGCGCAATCGGACCTTATAAAGGTGGCATGAGATTTGATAAATCAGTTAACTTATCAATTCTTAAATTCTTAGGATTTGAACAAACATTTAAAAACTCCCTTACTGGTTTACCTATGGGTGGTGGTAAAGGCGGAAGCGACTTTGATCCACGCGGTAAAAGTGATGGTGAAGTTATGAGATTCTGCCAATCAATGATGAATGAATTATATCGTCATATCGGCCCAAACACTGATGTTCCCGCAGGAGACTTAGGTTTCGGAGCTAGAGAAATTGGTTATATGGTAGGTCAATATAAGAAACTCACAAATGAATGGGGTGGTGTCTTTACTGGTAAAAACCCATCTTATGGTGGTTCTTTAGTTAGACCAGAAGCAACAGGTTTCGGTTTATTATATTTCACTAGTGAAATGTTAAAAACATTTAAGAATGAAGATCTTAAAGGTAAGAAGGTCTTAATTTCTGGATGTGGTAAAGTTGGTAGCTTTGCTGCTAAAAAAGCCCATGATTTAGGGGCTATCATTGTTGGTATGAGTGACTTACAAGGATGTGTTAAAGATCCTAATGGTTTAGATATTGATGAAGTAATTGCTTTAGCAAAATCTAAAGGTGAATTCTCCATTGAATACGCTAAAAACCATAAAAATGTTACTTTCTCTAATGTATCTAGAGATTTATGGAATACCCCATGCGATATTGCTCTTCCATGTGCAACACAAGGCGAGATTAACATTACAAACGCTAAAGAACTTAAAGCTAACGGTTGTTATATGGTTGTTGAAGGTGCTAATATGCCAACTGATTTGGAATCAATTAGATTCTTTAATGAAAATGGTGTCTTATTTGCTCCTGGAAAAGCAAGTAACGCTGGTGGAGTTGCTGTAAGTGGTCTTGAAATGAGCCAAAACGCTATTCACTTATCATGGAGCTTTGAAGAAGTTGACGCTAGATTAAAAGACATTATGTCTAATATTTTCAAACAATGTCATGAAACCGCTAAAAAATATGGTCAACCAACTAACTTAGCGTTAGGTGCAAACATTGCAGGATTTATTAAAGTATTAGATGCCATGCTTGCCCAAGGTGTTTGTTAATAATAAAAATTAAATACAAAAAGAAATAACTTTTGGAATTTAACCAAAGGTTATTTTTTTATTTTTATAAAATTTCATATTATTCCCCCAATGGTTATTAAGGAGAGTAATTATGAAAGGAATAATTTTATTTGCAACATCAAGTATCGCATTAACTAGCATGGTGAACATAGGTGATATTTTGCCTTCGGGAGGTCAGCAATCTCAACAAGACTTATTTCCATACAATTCTTATGATGTGGCGATGTATTCTGATTCGATTACTCTCCCTTTCACTGAAGGTAGAATGTCTTCTAGTGGCACGATATATTTTGATTATCCTAAAGAACCAAGCTGTCTTGCCCATTATTTTTATATTGGACTAACTAATAAAACTAGAAATACAGAAGAGCTTTTATTAGATAAATATTTTGAATTAGTAAAAGGAGGAAATGAAATTGAATATAGTTTTGATTTAACTAATTTAATTTCTATAGGAGAAAGTGGCTCAATCGTGTTTTATATTGTCTCTTCTTGTGGCGATATTTTAGCAGAGGCAACCTATCCAATAACTATAAGTAATCTTCAATATAATATTGCAGAGTCAGTGGAATCCCCATTAGTAGTTACAAATCTAGGTTACAAAATCGGATTTGATCAAACTTTAAAAGAAGAATATCGTTTTTCTAATTTCACACCTTATTTCACAAATGATAGATATTATCGATTATCTTTAGATGAATACACTTTTGAATATATCAGTAAGTATGCTTTTACATGTGAAGATATATCATTAACTTTTTTAGATAAAAATAAATTATTCCCTTATTTACCAGTAAATGAAGAGGGTTTAAGCTATATTCCCTTATCTTATAAACAAGAAAATAAGGCCATTAGACTAGAGTTTCCAACTCAAATGTATGTTGACCCTATTACGCTTGAAATGTCGCTTATTGAGCGTATTAACACCCAAAAAGCATCATTTTTCTATCTCCCTAGAGGCAAACAGGAGTCATTTAATGGTTATGAATTTACTTTAGTGTTTAAATCTATGGGTCAAAACAAGATAAATGCGCGTTACAATATGACATTTGATGTTGGGTATAACTTAATTGGAGATTGTATCTCTAGTGACTATTGCGTTAGAGGTGGAATTCGTGATTAATATTTTATTTTCACTTTTGATTATAATGTTGAGTTTTACCTTCTTTAGTTTTGGTTATTCTCTTAACGGAATTAATAGAAGCGTTATTAATATCCCAAACGAATATTTTAATGTTTCTATCCCCTTATTTAAGGAAAATGAGGATATTAATTTATATTTCCAGAAAGAAAAACTTGAAGGCTTTTTAGATAAGTATTTTACAGTTTTATATAAATATACCCCATCTTACGATGTGAAATATTATTACTATAATTTGGATGATCAATCTTATTGTTTTTCTGATGAATGTCAGGGTATTGAAATAGAGGTAAATTGTAAGATTATTTCGTTATTTGACTATCATAGGACAATGTTTTTTGAGATAGGAGCAAGAGCATGAATGTTTCTCGTGGAGTAACTTTCATTGAATCTAGCTTCTTATCTAAGATTCTAGAAAATAAAGATATTACCGATATCTCATATAACGGAAAGTCTATTTATTATGAAGATTTAAATACAGGTAGACATAAAAGTGATATCTCTCCTTCTTTAGAAGTGGTGAAAGATTTTATAAGGCAACTCGCGAATATATCAGAGAAACAATTTTCTTATAGTGAGCCTATTCTAGATATTACAGTTGGTAAATATCGTTTTAATGCAGTTCATCATTCAATTTGTAAAAGTAGTAGTGAAGAAACTTACACATTTTCTTTAAGAATCGCTAGTGAGACAATTCGTATTAAAAATGATGGTGAGTTTTTTCCTGACACAATTTACTCACTTTTAGTGGAGTTACTTAAAAATAACATTTCAATCGTTATTGGTGGATTGACTGGTAGTGGTAAAACTGAGTTTCAAAAGTATTTAATCTCATTATTAGAAGAAAACACTAGAGCAATAATTATTGATAACATTCTTGAACTGGTAAATATTAAAGATTTTGATCATTTGGATGTTAATGTTTGGCAAGCAAATGAAAAACAAAATCACGCCTCTATTTCTGCTCTTGTTAAAAACGCTTTAAGGAGTAATCCTGATTGGTTAATTGTTGCAGAAACTAGAGGAGAAGAGGCTAATGAGCTTCTTTCTAGTGTGCTTTCTGGTCATCCAATTATTACAACACTCCATTCTTTAGATTCTTTTTCTATTCCAACAAGACTAACAAGGATGATTATGATGGCAGATAAAAGAAGTGATTATAAAGAAATACTTAATGATGTTTTTTATCACCTCCATGTTTATTTTTACATAAGTAAATATCGTGATAAAAACCACAAGATAGTGAGGTATGTAAAGGAGGTCTCAGTTAGTGATTTTTCTAATAATATTGTCAAAATTTATGAAGTTTCAAAAGATAAACTAACATATAGAAAAATCCCTAAAGATTTAGAGTTTTTATTCGAAAATAGCGATAAAAATTCTCTATTTTATAAGACTTTTATAGGTAAATAGTATGTCCATATATTTAATATTTTTTATTGTT
>JAZRZD010000009.1:0-13561 GCA_045601085.1 Bacilli bacterium
AATTACCTGCTCCTGCTGTGGAAAGACATTTATTTCATACGGAAACAAGAAAAGAAAATATTGCTCAAGAGAATGCTATTTGAAATCAAGATATGGAGAAAGCCATGAATAATGTATTCTCTTACACGCTTGTTATGAGTATGTTTTCTGACATGCTAAATAAAGGCTTAATCACTCCTCTAGAATATAAGAAAATAGAGAAAAATTCTGCTAAAAAATATGGTCTGAAAAAGGGTTCTATTTTTCGCATATATAACTTGATAAATGACCAAAATAACGGGAATATATGTGGTGAGGATAGACTCTAATATGGATACAATTATCACAACTATTCCTAAAAAGAATGTCATACCTAAAAAGCTAAGAGTAGTGGCTTATGCTAGAGTTTCATCTGGCAAAGACACAATGTTACATTCTTTGGAAGCTCAAAGAGACTATTATTCCTCTTATATTTCAAAGAACAGCAAATGGACATTCTCAGGCATTTATTCTGATGAAGCTATAAGTGGAACCAAAGATGATAGAAAAGGTTTTAATTCACTTCTAAATGATGCTAGAAATGGTGGTATCGATTTAATCATCACTAAGTCAGTATCTAGATTTGCTAGAAATGTCGTGACTTTGCTTAAGACAATAAGGGAATTAACATCTCTTGGAGTTGATATTTACTTTGAAGAACAAAACATCCATACACTTTCTAGTGAGGGTGAGTTCCTGCTTACAGTTATTGCACTTTATGCTGAAATGGAAGCCAAGTCTGTTAGCGAAAACATGCTATGGAGAATTCAAAAGACATTCCAAGAAGGTAAAGTTTATGCAATGAAAATACTAGGCTATCGCTTAAAAGATGGCCATTTAGTTATAAAAGAAGATGAAGCAAAGATTGTTAGACTTATCTATAAACTTTATTTAGAAGGTTCTGGCAAAAACAAAATTGCAGACATTTTAAATGAACAAGGTTATAAAACTAGGCAAAATAACAACTTTGCTCCTGTTAGTGTTCTTGAGATTCTAAAGAACATTATTTACACCGGGGACATTGTTCTTCAAAAGACAATTAGGCTTTCTTACTTAAGTAAAAAGAAAAAACTCAATGTCGGAGAACGTGATAGATATTATGTTGAAGATGCACATAAAGCCATTATTGATAAAGCTACTTTTAATAAAGTTCAACAAGAGCTTGTTAGAAGACAATTAGAACATCCTCAAAAGGATAAAGTTAAACATACTTTTACAATGATGATTAGGTGTTGCAACTGCGGATGTCACTTCATTCGCAAGAAAAGAAGAGATAAATACATCTGGGTTTGCAGCACTGCTAATGGCCTAGGTAAATCACGCTGTCAAATTAAAGGAATTAGCGAAGATGTTCTTATCAATTTAGTAAAAGAAGTTCTTGGATTAAAAGAATTCAATGAACAGATAATGAGATCACTAATTCAAGAAATAGTTATAAATGAAAACAATGCTGTCACATTCAAGCTTTATGGCGGAGAAGAAATAAATAAAAGTTGGTCTTATCCATCTAGAAAAGAATCCTGGTCAAAGGAAATGAAGGAAAAAGCAAGAATGAGAGGTATTGCAACTTATAGGAGGATGACAAATGGCTAATATTAGAGTTATTCCAGCTTCAGTTAATCAGTTTAATCCATTAAACACTAATTTAATTAAAAGAAGAGTGTGTGGGTACGCTAGAGTTTCAACTGATAGGGATGAGCAATTCACATCATTTCAGGCTCAAAAAGATTATTACGAAAAGTACATAAAGAGTAAACCTGACTGGGAATTTGTAGGTCTTTATTCCGATGAAGGCATCACTGGAACCAATATCAAAAATAGAGACGGCTTTAAACAAATGATTGATGATGCACTAGCTGGGAAGATTGATTTAATTGTTACAAAATCGGTCTCAAGATTTGCTAGAAATACCGTAGATACCTTAGTTTTCATAAGGAAATTGAAAGAAGCTGGTGTTGAGATTTATTTTGAAAAAGAGAACATTTATACCTTTGATTCTAAAGGAGAAATGCTCCTAACATTGATGTCATCTTTGGCTCAAGAAGAGTCCAGATCCATTTCTGAAAACGTAACATGGGGGCATAGAAATAATTTTAAAAATGGTAAGGTTTACATTCCTTATGCTCACTTCTTGGGTTATGACAAAGGAGCAGATGGAAAACCAGTAATTAATAAAGAAGAAGCTGAAATTGTTAGATTGATTTATTCAAAATTTATTGAAGGTTTAACTGCTTATGAAATTGCTAGATTACTAACTTCAAACCATATAACTTCTCCTGGTGGTAAAGAAAAATGGGCTACAACAACAGTGGAGTCCATCTTAACTAATGAGAAGTACAAAGGTGATGCTCTTCTTCAAAAAGGAATCACTATAAATTTCCTAGAACATAAAAGGAAAATAAACGAAGGTGAAGTTGAGCAATACTATGTTGAAAATTCTCATCCAGCAATCATTGAGAAAAGTGAATGGGATTATGTTCAACTTGAGATGAAAAGAAGAAAGGAAATAGGTAGAGCTTATAGTGCTCATTCCACGTTCTCTTGTAGACTCATCTGTGGTGACTGTGGTGGCTTTTTTGGCCCTAAAATTTGGCATAGCAATGATGAATATAAAACTACTATTTGGAGATGCAACAACAAATACAAGAATGATAAGGCTTGCAAAGTTCCTCATGTAACATTTGAACAAGTTAAAAACGCCTTCATTAAAGCTTTTAATCAGCTCAGCATTAATAAGGATTCTGTTATTGAATTTATCGAAAAAGAGTGTAAAAACCTCATTATTTTAGAAGATTTGGATAAGGAGATTTCAGAAAAGAAAGTTGAAGTTGATGGTCTATTTGCAGATCTAAAAGAAATGATTGAAACAAACAAATCAGCTGAAGAATATAACGCTCTGAAGATTAGATACAACGACAGTGCAGAAGAACTTAATGTAATGTGCAAAAACAGAAAAGAACAAGAACAGCGTAAGACTGCAATTGATACTTACATTGCTAACTTTAAAAAGCTGCCAACAGTTATTGCAGATTGGGATTCAAGAATATGGAATCTCATGATTGATAAAGCAGTGGTCAATAGAAACAAAACAATTACATTCTTCTTCAAGAACGGACAACAAATAAATATAAATTTATAAGAAATGGTGCTAGAATAGAGTCAATCTATAAAAGCATCATTTTATTTTGCTTCTTATAGGGGGTTTCAAATTTTCACGATTATGGTAGGGGGTTGCACTCTCTAGAGCTCTAAGGGGTTGCAATTGTATCATTGCGAGAAGATTAGTACAAAATAATGTAAATTGGAGCAATACGATTTGTATTGTTCTTTTTTACATAGTGTAAAATAAAACGGATATTAAAGTGTATAATAAGTGTAGAATAAATAATTGCAACCATAAAAATTGCAAAAATTATTGAATCTTTTTAATTAATTTAATAAGTTTAAAATGAACTAAGTTTATAAATAAGGAGATTATTATGAATGCAAAACTAAAAGAAGTTTTTGATACTTATCTTAAAGCAGATACTCAACAATTAGCAGACGTCGGAAGACAAGCATTTGCAAACATCGTTGGTAAATACCGTGATGTCACTAAAGATGACGACACTGCATTCGCTTTTGGTATGGCATGCCTTTCATCATTTGTTGTCCAAGATAATGAAATGGATAGCAAAGAATGGGCATTACTTGAATATATTTTTCGACAAGATTTGAGCCAAGAAGAAGCAATGAATATATTCCGCTCATCATTTGACAGTAACTATTACGAACAAATTAAAGATATTGTTAAACATGATAGTTTTATGAAAGAAAACATCTGCCGTTTAGGATTGGTTGTCTGCGCAATCGATGGACACATTACCGATGATGAAGCAGCCTGGTTAGAATTTCTCATTCAATAATATTTTAAATGTAATTAAAAAGGGGCTGTTAGAAAACCTAAAAGGTGAACGACAGCTCCTTTTATTATGAAAAAGTAACGAAATAGAAAGAAATCGTACTTTTATATCGCTTAGTGAAAGATTCAAAAAAGCAGTTTGTATTTCAAAACTGCCTTTCAAAAATTATTCAAATATTTATTAAACCGAAACAATCAAAAGTGTGAAATGTTCTAAATCTTTTTCGTTATAAACGCATTTTATTCGCCTATATTCCAAAAATTTTACAAACTCCTCTTTATCGTTAAAACACGCAATTCCACGAATTTTTGCCTTTATACGCTTACCATTAAAACAAAGCGTAACCCCGTCGTCTATCCAGTAAAAATCTTTTTTGGTTTTGATAATCGGAACTGAAATCAAGGATTTTTGTTTTTGCTTTAACTGTTGCGAAATTAAAGAAAACGTTTCGTCGTTTATTTCAATCTCGCTTGTCGCACGGGTTATGCCTTTATTAAGTCCACCTTTCGGGTATTTTATGTAGTCGGGATTTATAAACATATTTTCGGTATAATGGCAATAACCCATTTCGGAATAATCACCTTTTGCTTTGGCAATTAATGCTCCGAATCCACGACGTGAAAAATCTATCCAACGGTAGTTATCTAATACAGGCGTGCAATCATTATAAGAATCTTGAATATCTTCGCCAGAATATAAATAGCCGTTTTTCCTGTAATCCTTAATTATTGCGGCATATTCTTCATCACTTAAATTTCCGTTTTGCAAGGGCATAAACAAATCCGAACCACGAGCAGTATTTATATACCCTATAACTCTATGTTTAGTTGTTTTTATAAGATTTTCCCAATAGTTTTTTGACTCTTCTTCTTGTCTTTTTATCAATTTATTAAACGCTTCCCAAGGCGTAACGGTGGTAATTTTTGAAACGTTTTCTGGGGTGATTTCTTCCGCTTTTTGGGGAAGTTTTTTCCATTTGAACTCTTCCCACTCTTTGCCGTTCCATTTAAGCACGTATTTTCTTATTAAATCTGCACAATATAAATCGTTGTCAAACTTTAAAAAAACGACGGTTAACTGCCTCTTCATAACTATTAAAATCTTTCATTTATTATTTTAAACCCATCTGTCAAAACAGTTTCAACAAATCGATAATCCCATAAGCATTAACTCATCCATGTGTGAATTCCTAGACTAAAATCCGGAAATTCGTTAAAACCGGAATTTACTTTGAGAATTCACATTCTTCAAGAACGGACAACAAATAAATCTAAATTTATAAGAAATGGTGCTGGTGCTAGAATAGAGCCAACCTATAAAAGCAATCATTATATTTTTTCTTCTTATTTCTCTAAATATAAATAATATTCATCGTCTGTTTTAAACATGCTTTTTAATGGTCTACGAAGTGCAATTTTTGCATGTTTCTTGTTTGCATCAACCTCACTCATTTGACCAGCGTGAACTTTTCTATAATCGTCGACCGAAGCATCTAAATCTTCTTGGGTGAATTCGCCATTTTCAATCTTGAACTTAAGCCATTTATCTTCTAGGTCAATAATGTCTTTAAAATTAAACTCTGGATTATGAAGTCTTTCGTCTTGCATTAATTTAGAATGTGCTGCGACAAAAAATCTAAAGCTGAAGAGTTCATTTACAAAATTCATTTGAACAACTTCTCTTTTTAAAAGAACATAAATGGTTCCAAAGAATGTTAAGTAATTGGAAAGATAAATTTCGTCATCGAAATCATCTGCTTTAATACATCTGAAATCTGCTTTATTTTTACATTCTTCCCATTTTGGACATTTGTTGTGGTGACATGCTGCTAAAGCGTTGTAAACCTCAACATTTTCCTTTGATTTAACAAAGTTGTCGTTTAGACCTTGAATGAATGATGCTAGTTGAGCGTCATTGTTATCTGCTAACGAAATGCCTGTAAATACAATTGAAGTAATGACACCTAATGTGCTAAATAAATTAACAATTAAAGCTAGAACTTCTCCAACTTTACTGTCTGTTGGCAAAGCCAAGTTGATAATTGATAAAACAACAAAAATCACCAAAACAATGGTTAAAACAATTAATAAAATTAGTCTTTTTTTCTTTTTTGTCATAATGACACCCTCATTAATAGATATATTTATTATCCTAAAGAAAAGGTAGTTTATCAATTACCATTTCATTACATTAATGATTTTATCTCACTAATTTTATCAATTTTTTCCTATGGAAGAACAAAATCCGGTGTTCCGAAGTGGCCATAATTTGTTAACTTATGACATTCCCGTTTTTAGGATATCGCACAAGAATTTTTGGATTAGTTTTAAAATATGATGTAATTCACCTTATATTTTCTCATTAATTTATATAGCAGTAATAAAACTAACAAAGTTATAGTATTATTAAATTAATTGGTAATCCCCTTTTGGAGGTTTTGTATGAAAAAGAAAATTTTATTATGCGTTATTCCTGCCATTTTAAGTCTTGTTGGCTGTGGCGGTAATCCTACTGAAGTTGCAGACAGTGTTATATATGGCAATATTGTCACTATGGATGAAAATGACACTATTGCAAAAGCTATTGCAGTTAAAGATAAAACAATCCTTAAAATTGGATCAAAAGAGGAGATTGCCAAATATGTAGGCGCAAAAACTGTTGAATATGATTATGGTGATGATAATTATGTTTATCCAGGTTTTCTAGATAGTCATACTCATACATATTTTGCGGGCAGTAGAGCGATTGGACAAGCTAACTTAACAGAAGTCATTCCTACTGATAAGAATAAATATAAAGAAATAATAAGAGAATTTATTCAGAAAAACCCTACAAAAGATAAATATTTAGCAAATGGTTGGGTTGAAGGTAATGGCGATGAAATTACTAGAGAAGTATTAGATGATATTTATTCAGAAAAACCATTAGCCCTTAACACAAGTTCGGGACATTCCATATTATTAAACTCAAAAGCTATGGAAGCCTTTGGTGTTAACAAAGATTTAGTAGCTAAATGGGGAAGTGAACTAGTACACGTTGATGGGGATGGCGATCCTACAGGTTATTTATGCGAAAATCCTGCAATTGAAATATTAAATCAATTTGAAAGTACATTAGATGAAGCTAAAGATTATGTAATGTATTTCCAAGATTTTGCATTTCAAAATGGGTTTACTGGTGTATCGGATGCAGGAACTGAATTAAATTCTCAAAATGCTCTTCAAGCCCATGTAGATTTACAAACTGAAGGAAAACTCAAACTTCGTACATATTCTTACATGATGGTTAAAGACAATGTTGATGACCCTACAGAAAGAATTGAAGAAATAGTAAATTTCGCTAACGAAAATAACGGTGAATATTTTAAAGTTGTTGGAGCAAAAGTATTCCTTGATGGTGTTACTGAAGCCCATACTGCATGGCTTACCACTGATTATTTAGATGATCCTGGATATCATGGATTAGAAAGATTTAATAATGAAGGAAAAATGGTAGAACTTATCGCTGAAGCAGGTAAGAATAACCTTGCAGTTCATTCACATTCTATTGGTGATGGCGCAACTAGATTCTTTATGAGCTGCGTTGAACAAGCACAAGCTATATCTAAAAATTATGATCAAAGAAATGCTGCCTCACATTTACAATTTGTTAGAGCGGATGATATTCAAAAATTCGCTAACACAAATACAATTGCAGTCGTCCCTCCATTATGGAGTGCTAAAACAGAAGCAAATAATAAAGAAATTGAATATGTTGGTGAAGAAAAATTCTCTACTGGATATCCAATTAAAGCATTCCAAGATGTTGGAGTTAAAACTGCATTCCATAGTGATTATCCTGTTAGTCCATTATTTAATATTCCATTAAGTATTTATATGGCTAATAAACGTTGTATTCCTGGAAATATTATTCCTGGCGTTGGTGGTGATTCTACTATTAATAATCCAGGACAAGCAATTTCTAGAAAAGATGCTGTTATCTCTATGACTAAAAACGTTGCTTATATGTGGCATCAAGAAGATAAATTAGGAACATTAGAAGAAGGTAAGATCGCCAATATGTCTGTATTTGATTTTGATTTAATTAATGGAGATATTGATATATTACCTTTAGCTAGCGTAGTTGCCACCTTAGTGGATGGTAAAGAAGTATATCATGCAGAATCTACAACAATACAAGATATTACTGACGCTTTAAAGATATTAATATTAAGTATAATTTATACCTCAAAATATGATTGGGATGATAACCCATATTGGGCTGAATTATTATTAGGTTAAAATTTATTTCAGTAGTGATATTATTTTAAAAAGAGGTTTTAAATATGGGAGCAAGAGTTAAACAATACTGTGGAAAATATCTTTTAGAATTTGATAACAATAGAATTAGAGAGTATTGTGGCTCATATTTATATGAAATAGATAATAATCGTATTAAACAATATTGTGGTCCATATTTATATGAAATAGATGGAGATCGTATTAAACAATATTGTGGCTCTTATTTACTAGAATTTGATGGTAAAAGATTAAAAAGATATTGTGGTAACTATATTGCTGAAGTTGATGGTAACCGTATTAAACAATACTGTGGCCCATATTTATATGAAATAGACGGTTTCTTATCACATAGAGAATTAATGGCATTATTGGCCTTATTATTTGCATAATATGAAAAACTTTATATATAACACTCCTACAAAAGTATATTTCGGTGTAGGCGAAGAAAATAACATCGCAAAATACATTAAGGAATATCATCCTCATAAGGTATTAATTCATTATGGGATGCATTCTGTTATTAAAAGTGGACTTCTTGATAAAGTTAAGTCTTTATTAGATGAAGAAGGTATTTCTTATTGTTTATTAGGTGGAGTTAGAAGTAATCCTACTCTTGATTTAGTTAAAGAAGGTATCGCCCTTTGTCAAAAAGAAGGTGTTGGTTTCCTTTTAGCTATAGGGGGTGGATCTGTTATTGATTCTTTAAAAGATATCGCTAACGGATTAGCTAATCCTAATGATGATGTTTGGGATTATTCTTTAGGAGTTAAAAAGCCTTTAAAAACCACTCAAAAGGCCGCTATTTTAACTATTTCAGCAGCAGGTAGTGAGATGAGTGATTCTTGTGTTATATCTCGTGATGATACATTAGATAAACGTGGATATTGTTCAGAAAATAATAGATTAGATTTTGTTATTGAAAATCCAGAACTTACTTACACTGTTAGCAAATATCAAACTGCTTGTGGAGCGGTTGATATTGCTATGCACACAATAGAAAGATATTTCTGTTTAGGAACAGATACTGATGTAACTGACGCTATTGCCCTTTCCATTATTAAAGAAGCATTTAAATCAGGTAAAGATAGTTATGATAATCCAACAAGTTATCCAGCAAGAGCTAATATGATGTGGGCTTCTTCATTAGCACATAATGGTTTAACTGGGTGTGGTAGAGAATTTATGATGGTAGTGCATCAATTAGAACATGAAGTTTCTGCTTTATATCCTAGTGTTGCCCATGGTGCAGGTTTAGCCTCTTTATGGTGTTCTTGGGCTAGATATGTATATAAAAGTAATTTAGATAGATGGGCTAAATATGTCAGTTTTGTGTGGGATATTGATTTAAATAAATATTCCATAGAAGAGGCAATTAACTTAGGTATTGATAAACAAGAAGAATATTACCGCTCTATTGGAATGCCTACATCCTTAAAAGAGCTTGATGTAAAAGAAAAAGATTTACCTTTACTAGCAGATAAATGCTCACGTGGCAAATCTCGTATTCTTAGTGGCTATATGCCATTAAATTATGATGATATTTTAGCGATCTATAAGAAAGCTTATTAGAATAATTTAAATACTTCTTTGTTAGTAACTAAGCTAGCAGCATAGATGTTTTTGAAGTACTCTAAATCTTCTTGCTTTTTATCTGCGTTTAATGCTGCAACACAATCTAAATCGACATAAACTTTATAGCAATTTAAGAATGCATCAGCGACTGTATGTTTAACGCAGATATCAGTGTATGCTCCAATAACAACTACATCAGTTATACCTAATGATTGTAATTTGTTATGGAGTTCAGTTTTAAAGAAGCTGCTATATGTTGATTTTGGAATAATGTAATCTTTATCATCCACTTTTAATTCATCAATGATTTCGCTTTCTTTTGTGCCTTTCATAGCGTGAGGTCCCCAAACAACAAGTTCAGGATCTGCTAATGTGTGGTTATCATTACAGTAGAAGATAGGAACATTTTTGTTCTTTGCTTCTTTTAATAATTCTTGAATATTTGGAATTATTTCTCTAGCGCTTGGCGCACTGATTTTCCCTTTTACAAATTCATTAATCATATCAACGACAATGATGGCAAATTTTTGTCCCATAAAATACCTCCTGGTATAAATTACTTGGTAAATAATTTATCACTTATTGGTTATATTTGGTATCATTATTTTCATGGCGTTAGTAAAAGTAGAAAATCTAATGTTTAACTATTATGACAAAGAACTATATAATTCTTTATCTTTTCAGGTGAACGAAAAAGAACATGCAGTGTTAATTGGTCAAAACGGATGTGGCAAAACCACATTATTTGACATTATGGTGGGTAACATTATTCCAGATAGAGGCACAATTACATGGACACCACATGTTAAATATTCTTATTTAGATCAACACTTTAAGAAATTTGATAACTATATTGTTAGAGAATTCTTAGAAGATATTTATAAAGACTTATTTGATAAAGGAAAATTAATGAATGAATATTATGAAAAAGGTAGCGATATAGATAACGATAAATATTTAGAATATCTAGATTCTGCATCAAAAATTAATGATGAACTTATTAACTTAGGATTTTATAACATTAAAGACGAAATCAATAAAGTTTTAGTAGGATTAGGTATATCCACTGAAAAGTTAGAAGAACCATTAAACAGATTATCTTCTGGACAAAGAGAAAAAGTCTATCTCGCTAAAATGTTGTTAGAAGAATCTGACTTATTACTATTAGATGAACCTACAAACTATTTAGATGCCCCACATGTTAAATGGTTGGTGAAATATCTTAATAATTATCCAAAAGCATTCTTAGTTATATCTCATGATGAACTATTTTTAGATCAAATCGCTAATGTTGTCTTAGTGCTTCAAAATAAAACTATTGAAAGATATAAAGGTGACTACAAATATTACAAAGAACAATCAGTTATTAGAAAAGAACAATATGAGAAAGATTATGCTGCCCAACAAAGATATATTAAAAAAGAAGAACAATTTATTGCTGCTCATATTGTAAGAGCAACATCTTCAAGAGCTGCTAAATCAAGAAGAAAAAGATTATCTCATTTAGAGAGAATGGATGCACCAGTTAATGATACAAATAGAGTATTTTTCCATTTCCCATATAGTGGAGATATTGGTCACGAAATATTGGAAGTTAAAGATTTAGTGATTGGATATAGTAAGCCATTACTCGCTCCAATAGAGTTTGAACTTAAAAAAGGTAATAAAATCGGCATTATTGGTAAAAATGGTGTTGGTAAATCAACATTAGTGAAAACATTGCTAAAGATTATTCCTTCATTAGGAGGGTCATTCCATTTTAACGAAAAAAGTAAGATTAACTATTTCTCTCAAACAGAATTAGATGATCTTTCTATCACGCCTGTGGATTATATAAGGAATAATAAGAAAGATATTACTCCATTAGAAGCTAGAAGTTTATTAGCAAGAAGTGGAATTAAAGCATCTCTTGCAGTTAAGAAATTAAATGAATTAAGTGGTGGAGAAGAAGCCAAAACAAGACTATCTTTATTAACTTTAATTCCTTCTAACATCTTAGTGCTTGATGAACCTACTAATCATTTAGATGTGATTGCTAAAGAATCTTTAAAAGATGCAATTGATGAATATCCAGGTGTAGTTATTCTTATTTCTCATGAAACTGATTTCTATGAAGATATTGTAGATTTCATAATCAAATTAGATTAATAAAAATATTGTTATCGCAACCAATAGTTGTCAAAATTCTATGCAGAATTGGTAGATTCTTTCTTTCTTTATTTGCGATAATTTGACTATGAGGTATTTGAAATGAGTATTGAATTAGGTGAAAGATTAACTAAATTAAGAAAAGAACATGGATACTCCCAAGAAGAATTAGGTGAAAAGCTTGGAGTATCTAGACAAGCAATTAGTAAATGGGAATTAGGAGAATCCTCTCCAGACACTGATAATTTAATTGCTTTAGCTAAACTATATGATTGTAGTATTGATTATTTATTAGGTTTTTCTAAAGATGAACAATCTAGTAGTGAAGATATGTCTGAAGAAAAAAAGACAAATAAAACAAGTATTAACTTTGATAAAGGTATTCATATTAAAGATGATGATGGTTCCATTGTGGATATTGATCATAGCGGCATCCATGTAAAAGATGATGAAGACGAAATATCAATAACTCATGGTGGTGTATTTGTTAACGGAAAGAATTATTCATCTAATAAAAAGAATAAAATTAGAGGCATTATAGATGGATTATTGTTCCTTCTTATTACTACAACATATATAGTCCTCGGATGTGTATTACAAGGAACGTTTGGAGTTTATGAATTAAATGCATGGGGATTTTTCTGGCAATTATTCCTAATATTCCCAATTATTTCTTCATTACTTGAAGCAATTATTTATAAAAACGCTAATAAGTTTGCATATCCTGTTTTAATAGTTGCGATATATTTATTCATTGGCCTATTTCTTGGTGGGTGGCATCCATATTGGTTTATATTCTTAAGCATCCCAGTCTATTATTGCGTTGTTAAATTAATTAAACATATTTTAGAGAGATAAATAATAGGTAAAAATACACGTTTTACTTTAATCTAACTGAAAAAGTCCCTACGAAATTGGTGCAAAACATACAAAAAGTCCCTACGAAATTGGTGCAAAACACCTACTAACATAGCACTTTAAATCTTGACAATCTTTATTTATACGGTACAAATTTTAACATATGCTACCATATGTATAGAGGTATCTATGGCTTTTAATCCGAGACAATACATTAATAAATATAATAAGGATAATTATAAGTTAATTCCGATTAGAGTTAGAAAAGACTCAGAGTTAGTGTTACAAAAACTAAATGAAGTTAAAAGTGTTAATAACTATATCATTTCTTTAGTTGAAAATGACATCACTCCAAATGTTTTAACTCTTAAACAAATCAAAGACAAAATTAAACCTATTTTAAATAAGTACGGTATTTTTGAGATTTATTTATTTGGCTCTTATGCTAGAGGAGAAGCTAAAGCTAATAGTGATGTGGATATTTATTGTGAACCTGGTAAAATTAAGACTCTTATTGACCAGGGCAAACTTGAAGAAGAACTAACAAAATCGCTGGGCAAAAATGTTGATTTAATATTCACACATACAAAAATAGATGACTTTTTTAAATCACAAATTGAAAAAGATTTAATTAAGTTGTGTTAATCTTTCCCCATCTCATCAGTTTTTCTTATCTAATAAATTATTTTTTAGCACTTTGCTTGACAGAGTGCCAAAGACATGTAAAAATATATTTGTTAGCACTTAAACATAATGACTGCTAAGTGGAGGTTAGAAAATGAA